>JAFPRF010000311.1 GCA_017400965.1 Lachnospiraceae bacterium | reverse complement strand
TCCAAAGAAAAGCATCGCCATGTTTCCCGTCGCGCCGCCCTTTGACGTGGCCTACCGCAAGGAAACCGTCTCCTACCCCGTCGGGCCTCACAGCCACAACGCCGCAGAGCTCTACTTTACGCTGACCGACCTCCCCGACGTTCTCCTTGGCGATACCGTCTCCGCCGTACCCGCGGGCACCCTCCTCATCATACCGACCTTCTGCATTCACCAGCTGTATCATGAAGCAGGGATCAAATATGAGCGTTACATTCTGACCATTCCAACGGATTGGCTGAAGGTAGTTTTTTGCGAGGGCTCCTCTGCGTTTTCCTACTTGGAAAACACTGGCATTCCACTCCTTGTGATTCCCGAAAGGCAACAAAAAAGAGAGCTGATCCGTCGTTTCAACGAACTGCTCTCCTTTTCCAACCGAACCTCGCCAAAAGCGCTGGTCAGCCTCTTTCAGTTTTTATCCATGCTGCAGGAAATGGTTGCCAAAAATACGCCCAATGCGCAATCGGCGTTGCCCATTTCTCCTTCTCAAAAGCGCGTCAATGACATCATCGCCTACCTAAATGACCATTTACTGGAGAATCCGAGCATCACCGACCTGGCAAGCCATTTCTACCTAAACCCCGATTATCTCAGCCGCCTGTTTAAGGCCCACATGCACGTATCCATCGGCCACTATATCACCCTGCAGAAGATCAGCCATGCGGAGGCAATGCTTCGCGACGGAAAATCCGTAACGCAGGTGCAGGAAGCCTTAGGCTATTCCAGCTATGCCTATTTCTTCAAGACCTTTCAGCGGATCACCGGCGTCTCTCCCAGCAAATATCGCAGCCAATATCAAAATCCGTCCTTGACTTCTTAGGTGGTACTCGATATAATGAAAAAGTCGTTTGACATGCGGGCATGGCGGAATTGGCAGACGCGCCAGATTTAGGTTCTGGTGGGTGACCGTGCAGGTTCAAGTCCTGTTGCCCGCACTTTTTTACTCAAAAACGGAGAACCCTTTGCGGCTCTCCGTTTTGTTTTGCGCTATTATGCTTGGGCTTCCTCGACATCTTAAATACTCCCGATCTTCACGCGGTTCTTCTCGATCCACTCGCGAAGCTGCGGGATCGTCATCCATTCGGTATTGTTATCCGACGTGTAGCTAAAACCATCCGGAACGCGTACGCCGCCCTTGATCATGGCATCGAAAGGTCCCCAGTTACAGATCTGCGGCAGAATCTTGAAATGCTCCGCATACTCATAGGTAAAGTGCGCGTCCTCCACGCCGATCATCTGCTCATGGAGCTTCTCACCGGGACGGATCCCGATCTCCACCTGCTCCGCGTTCGGATCCACCGCCGTTGCGATGTCGCAGATGTTCATGGAAGGGATCTTCTTTACGTAAATCTCGCCGCCCTCCATGTCGTCAAAGGCATGCCATACCAGCTCTACGCCCTGCTCCAGGGAGATCATGAAACGCGTCATCTTGAAATCAGTGATGGGGAGCTTTCCGTCCTCCTTCGCCTTCTCCATGAAGAACGGGATCACGCTGCCGCGGGAACCCATAACGTTACCGTATCTCACAACGGAGAACTTTGTCTTTCCGCCGGTGTA
>JAFPRF010000310.1 GCA_017400965.1 Lachnospiraceae bacterium | reverse complement strand
TGTAAGATCGCGGGCATGGCGCATGACGGGTACGCAAGATCGATCCGTCCCGTGCATACCACCGTGGACGGCGACAGCATTTATGCCCTGTCCGTGGGCGAGCTTTCCGCGGATCAGGACCTTGTGGGAACTCTTGCCGCGGAGGTCATGAGCGAAGCAATCCTTCGCGCGGTAAAGAGCGCAGAGAGCGCCTACGGGTACCCCAGCGCCACCGAGCTTGGTACCATGTAAGCTATTTGAGGGAAGGGGAATACTATGGCAAACGAAGCGTATAACAATGCCATGTCCGTGATCCGCGAGGTCTCTAAAGTGGTTACGGGTAAGGAACAAAACATTCTTAAGGCTTTTGCGGCCGTGATCGCAGGCGGACACATTTTGATCGAGGACGTGCCCGGCGTAGGTAAGACAACGCTGGCGCTGTCGCTTTCGCGTGCGATGCGCCTGAAGCAAAATCGCGTGCAGTTTACGCCCGACGTCATGCCGTCGGACATTTTGGGATTTTCGATGTATAAAAAGGAGCAGGACCGCTTTGAGTATCACCCCGGCCCCATCGCCTGTAACTTATTCCTTGCGGATGAGATCAACCGTACCTCGCCGAAGACCCAGTCGGCGCTTCTTGAGGTCATGGAGGAAGGCGCCTGGACCGTGGACGGCGTGACGCGAAAGGTTATGGATCCATTTATCGTGATCGCGACCCAAAACCCGAAGGGCAGCGCTGGTACGCAGCTTTTACCAGAGTCTCAGCTTGACCGTTTCATGATCTGCATGAGCATGGGCTACCCGGACTTAAAGGACGAGATCGCCATTGCGAAGGGCCGCACCCAGGGCATGTCCGTGAATGACATCATGCCCGTGCTCGACGCAAGCGGACTGGTGGAGATCAAAAAGAACGTGTCGGACGTCTTTGTTCACAATAATGTCTACGCATACATTGTAAAGCTCGTACAGGCAACCCGTGAGAACGTATACGTGGAGCTGGGCGTCAGCCCGAGAGGAACTATCGCCTGCACGCGCATGGCCATGGCCTGGGCCTTTATGCAGGGACGTGACTACGTGGTCCCTGAGGATGTGGAAAAGATTTTCCGCGACGTGGCGATGCACCGCATTGTCATGAACACGAAGGCGAGAGTGGCGAAGGTTAGCCGGGAGGACGTGCTCACAGAGATTTTGGGCAGCGTTCGTCAGCCCGCGTCCTTTATGGAGAGGAAATAGCATTGCTGGGGTACGTCATTACGGGAATTCTGGCGCTGGGGATGATTTACCTGGCGCTCATTTATGAAAGCACGAGCTTTGCGCTGCTGGGCATGTCGGCAGTGGCTTTTGGCGTGCTTTCTTTTTTCGTGCTGCTTTTTGTGAGCCGTAAGGTTTCCGTGCATCTTACGATCCCCGTCAAGATCGCCGACAAGGGACAAAGGTTTTCCCTGCGGGCAGAGGTCAGGAACGATTCTTGGTTGCCCCTCGGGAAGTGCAGGGTGGTGGTTGCCTATGGAGAAAGCCATGGGCAAAGGCGCGAGCGCATCGCACTTACGATCCGTGACCTGCCCAGGGGAACGCGGGCGGAGACAAGGCACTTAACCATTCTTTCCAGCGGCGAGTACGAGTTCTCGATCAGGCGCGTCATGGTTTTTGATCCCTTTGGGATTTTTTATTTGTCAAAAAGACAAAAGAGCATTGCGAAGGCGCTGGTGTTGCCGACGCTGGAGGAGATCCCGGTAAAGCTCGGCGAGGGCGTGAAGCACTTCTACGGCGAAACCATGGAATATGACGACGAGCGGCCAGGGCAGGATGCCAGCGAAACCTTTGGCGTGCGCGAGTTTCAGGAGGGGGATAAGCTCCAGCGCATTCACTGGAAGCTCAGCGCCCGAATGGACGACCTGATGGTGAAGGAGGATTCCCTCCCAAAGGCCTGCGCGATCTTACTTTTCATGCCGGATCATTTTGGAGATGACGATGCCATCTTGGATTACATGGCGTCTTTGTCCTACAGTCTGACGGATGCGAAGTGCGCGCATTATGTCGTCTACCAGTCGGAAGGCACCGGCGATATCACGCGCCTGCGCGTGGATGACGAGGAGAGCTTTTATCTCGCGGTCACGAGGTGGTTAACGGAAGCTTCGCGCACGCCAAAGGAAGGAAAGCTAGAGCGCTATCGCGAAAAATACCGCGGCGAGCATTTCCTGCACAGCATTGTAGCGACCCAGGACGGGAAGGTCAGCGTCGACGAGGCGGAGGCGCTTTTGCCAAAGAATTTTAAGGAAGAATTGTTTTTGAGATAACGGAAGGTCATGGAAGCGAAGAAGAAAGTCATTTCGTGGGAATCGCATAAGGCGCCGGAAACCTGGAGCCTACAGGAACTGATGGCAGGAGCCGCTTGGGAGAGCATCGCCCAGCTGCTGCTTGTGTTTTCTGCGGACTCTTTTTTGACGACCATCCCAAACGTGGAGGGTTTAGACGGGCTCAGACTATTGCAGCTGTTCTTTGCCATTTTGTGCATGACCTTTTTCCAGGAGGTGCTCCTTCGAAGGAGCCTGGAAAAGCTCCCTGCCGAAAAGCGAAGGAATCTGATCGGGCTGGCGGTCAAGGTTTTACTGGCAGCAGTCATCGGCTTTTTTATATTTCGCTACGCGTACGGGCATTTTGAAGAGCTGCGGGAGGGCTGCAGGGCCTTGATCCACAGGTGCTACGAGGAATACAACCGCCAGTTTGGAACGAAGTATCGGATCGACGGTTTTGATCAGGATCAGCTGCCGAACTTTTTACGCATCGCTTATCTTTCCCTTTATGTTTTATTGTTTACGTTCTGTCGCATCGGCAGGCGAAAGTGGTTGATCCTGCTTCTTCCCGTCGGGACGGTGTCCTTGGTGATGAGCGTCGGCCTGATGCCAAGCTGGGCAATGATGCTGGTCTGTGCACTGGGCGGGTACCTGCTTTGTCACGCCAGGGTTCGAAAGCATGAAGGTTTTCGAAGGGCACTGATTCTTGCCTGCGCCTTTACCTTATTGCTGCTTCTTTTTGGTGCCATTTTTGCAAAGTCCGCGGAGCAGCTGCAGGCGCGCTCCCAGCAGGCGAAAAACTTTGAGAAAAAGCTGGAGACTAACCTAAAGACTGCTGTTTCTAAGGTGGGCGTCAAGAAGAAGGGCGCCGTGGATACTACCGCGCCGCAATATCGGAACGCCAAGGTGCTCACGATCCGCATGGATCATGCGCCGGAAGGGAATCTGTATCTGCAAGATTTCTATGGAACGGACTATGCAAACGGCGAGTGGATCCAGTCCGTCAGCGCCTTTGAGGCAGCCTGCAGGGAGCAGGGGATCGATCCCCAGGTGGCGGCAGGGTATCTGGCGAATTCGTTGTATCAAATCTACGATCCAGAGTTTTACAAATCCCTGATAGATACTCTTGGAACTGAAGATCGCATTATCATCCCAGATGCAATCACGAATTCCAAAGTGACGGAGTATGAGATTGAATACCAAGGCGGTTTTAGTAAGGCCATGTTGTTGCCGTACTGTTCGAACATAGCGGACATAAATGAAATCAGTTTTCAGGGAGATGCCATCGCGCAAAAGCCCGGATCACAAAAAAATACCCGTTTCTCGGCATGGAACATCAACCAATTGAACGTATCGCCAATACTCGGTTCTGGCAAGGGGGAGCGAGGCGAGGAAGAGCAGGCGTTTTGGGACTGGTACAACGAGTACGTGCTTGATAACTGCCTAAGCTATCCGGATTACGTGGATAATCTAGCCTTAAAGGAATCATTACAACAGAGGGCGCCGTATTCGAATCTTGACGGAACCGTGTTGGATTACAGCTTTGCGCTGAATGTTAGCTCCGCGCTTACAGGACTGGGTTCGACCTACAGCTGGAATCTGGATAAGCTTGAGGCGGGAGAAGACGTGATGGAGCACTTCTTAACCCATGGCAGGAAGGGCTGGTGCGTGCACTTTGCCTCAGCTGGCGTCTTTCTTTTAAGGGCGTTAGGCGTGCCGGCGAGATATGCTTGTGGCTACGTGGTGACGCCCTCTAGTTTCGAGGAGCAGGAGGACGGCACCTTTGTCGCAGAGGTGATCGACAGGAACGCCCATGCCTGGACGGAAGTATATCTGTATGGGGTAGGCTGGATTCCCTTCGAGATGACGCCGGGGTACGGTTCTGCTTCTAAGGATTTGCCGACCAGTCAGGAAGCGGAAGAGCAGCGAAGGGAATCGGAAGCGGCTTCCAGTGAGCCGCAGGAAACGGAGCCTTCGGAAGAGAAAGCACCCGAGGAGAGTTCGCAGGCAGAAAGCAATGCGCAGGAAAGCAAGCCGCAGGAGGGTCCTGGCGGACAGGGCAGCGGCGAAGAACAGGAAGAAGCCCCGCAGAAAAAGTATGTCGTTGGAAAAGGGGATGGCACGCACGCGGAAGAGGGCGTGGAATACGTTTACGTGCCCCTTGGAAAGATTTTCCTCATGATTGGACTTCCCATCTTACTTATTTTTGCAGTACTTTTTGGCGTGCATAGTTACCGCAGGGCTTACGTGAAAAAGCTGGACGGCGTGCTGAAAAAACGGTACTACAAAGCGGCCGTTCGCATCATGAACCGCCGCGTCTATAAAAAGCTGCGAAGAAGGGGGAAGCTGAAAAACCCCAAAGCCACGGATCATGACCTTGAGGTCGCACTGCTGGATGTACTCGGCGCGGATAAGAAAGAAGAGATTTCGAAGTATATGAAGGCAGTAAAAGCGGCAGCCTTTTCGAAGGGGGCCCTTGCGAAGGAAGACTGCCGTGACGTTTGGAAAATCTATAAAGTCTTTTAGTTCGGGAGCTCGTAGGACATTACGAGCTCTTTGAATTCCTCAAGAAATGTCTCGTAGTTCTCAGGCGTTGCGCGGTAGGTACCGTCCTTGATCCACTCGAGAACCTTTCGCGTGATGCCGCGGTCGAAGTGGGTTTCATCTGTGTAATGGGAGAGATCCAGGATCGTTTCCGCGTCATTTTGGAGGAAGTGTACCTCCACGTTGTCATAGGCAAGGAGCTTTTCCACGAGGAGCTTTTCCTCGTAAACATAGCCTTCAAAGTTCCCCTGGCGCACCGTATTGTACCAGAAAAGGATGCTCCTTGGCGGGAAGTAGAAGTAAAACGTCGCGTTCGGATGAGACTCGATCATGGGCTGAAAATGGGTCTGCCAGTTTTTCTCAAACCCTTCCGCAAAGAGGTTTAGGGGCGCATGTTCCTCGGAAATATCCGCCAGATGGAAAACGCTCCAGACGTGCTCCTCGCCGTAGATCAGGTCCATGTAATTGGAATAATAATCGTTCGGGTCCGGCGCATCCGCGTCCTTTCGAAGGAGCTTCCGCACCAGGGGCTTTGCCACGTATTTTGTCAGGACGTCTTTGTTAAACAGGTAAGAGACGTCGTTGAAGGGATTGCGGTCGTAAAGATAGGTGGGGAGCGGGTACTTGATCTCATTAATATCGGCGGTGTAGGCCGTAATGTCCACGCCAATGAAGAAGGCCTTTACGTCGTTCCCGCTGCGGTCCACCTGCTCCACGGCGTTAGAGAGGTCCTTCGGATACGCGCCGTTATAAGGGAGCTTTACGACATGCAGTCCAAAAAGCTCCTCAAACCAGGGCACGTAATAATCGGTCGTCACGGAGGAGCCGAGGGAGACCGCGTCATAGCTGGTATTGCGCGCAAGTCCCGGATTTTGCGACAGCTGGTTGTCGATCACGTAGGAAAAGCCGGGGAGCGGCGCA
>JAFPRF010000309.1 GCA_017400965.1 Lachnospiraceae bacterium | reverse complement strand
TCCTGCGCCAGGACGGCCAGTGCCGCCTCCCGCTTTTCCTCCGGGATCCGTGCAAGGAGCTCCTCCGAAAAGACAACCTCTACGCGGTCCTCCTTGTGTTCCTGTCCAAAACCGCCCCGCGCCTCAGGATGCGCATCCGCGTAAGGCAAGTAGGGCTTTACGTCATAGATCGGCGTGCCGTCCATGAGGTCCGCGCCGGCGATCAAAAGCTTTGGTGCATCCTCTCCTTCCGTCACCACCTTAAGAAGCTTTACGCAGGAAAGACCAATGGGATTGGGCCGAAAAGGCGATCTCGTCGCAAAGACGCCCCGCTTCTCCTTCCCGCCAAGACGCGGCGGGTGCACGGTTGCGGTCCAATTCTCGCGCTTCACTTCAGAGAAATCCCAAAGAAGCCAAATATGGGAATACTCCTCAAGCCCAAGAAGCGCCTCCGGCTGCCTGAACTTTGGCGTAAAGATCACCTCTCCCGTCAGCTCTTCCACGAGGCCGCTCTGCCTCGGTACGCCAAATTTTGATGCAAAATCTGTCCGCACGTGACCGATGATCTGCAATTTCCTGCCCTCTTCCATAACTGAATCTCCCGTATTTTCAAGCATTTAAGGCTATTCTATCACATTCAAAATAAAAAGTAAAATTGGGTATTGACATTATCGAAAACATTTGTTAAGATGGTACACGGTGATTGCGAAAGCAAGTCCAAAATGCTGCTGTGGCTCAGTCGGTAGAGCGTCACATTGGTAATGTGGAGGTCACCGGTTCGATTCCGGTCAGCAGCTCACGAAAAACCTTGAATCCTTTGGATTCGAGGTTTTTTTCTTGTCTTTTTCCGCTCATAAAAAGGGGACGCTTTTCACAGCGTCCCACATCTTTATTCGTTCGGCATAGCTTCGTCCTTGTTCTCCTCAAAGATCACGGTCTCCACCTTCACCTTTTTCTTCTTTCGGTCACTCTTCCCTCTCGCAAAGATATCATATACGCAAGGGATCACCACCAGCGTTAAGATCGTACCGTAGAGCAATCCTCCGATGGTAACGATCGCCATCGGTTTTCCCATGGCGGAGCCCATGTCATTGCTAAATACCATGGTCGACAGCGCAAGGATCGTCGTCAGCGCCGTCATCAGCACGGGACGAAGTCTCGTCTTACCTGCGGTCAGGATCGCTTCTCTTCTCTCCATGCCTTCTGCGCGAAGTTGATTCATGTAGTCGATCAGGACGATACCATTATTTACGATGATACCTGATAGCATGACAAAGCCGATCATGGCGACAACGCTGATCTCACTGCCGCTGAAGTACAGGCCTAGGAAGCCGCCCGTAAAGGCCAGCGGGATCGTGAACATGATGATAAAGGGCGACAGAAGGGACTGGAACTGCGCCACCATGATCAGATACATGAAGATCACGGCGAGAAGCAGCATCAGATAGAGCTGTCCCATGGCGTCGTTGATGGTCTCATTCTCACCGGTAAATACCAGGCGGTAGCCCTCGGGTACCTTGTAGTCCTTGAGTTTTCCTTCGAGTACGGTCGAAACCTTACCGATGTTGTAACCGTCTGCGATCTGTGCGCTGACGGAAATGTATCTGGACTGGTCAATGCGGTTGATGGAATCAAGGGACTTCTCATCCTCGAAATCTGCAATCTCAGAAAGCTTTACCTTTACGGGCGCCTGATCCGCTCCCGTTCCACTGATCTCAATCTCCTTTA
>JAFPRF010000308.1 GCA_017400965.1 Lachnospiraceae bacterium | reverse complement strand
GCTGCGCGCGAACAAGAAGGAAGTTCTCCGGCGAATACAAAGAATACCCGCCAAAGAGCACCAAAAGCGCCGCAAAGCATAGGAAGAGCGGCACCTGCCAGTCCTTCGCGTTTTCCTTCGCCGAAAAAAGCTTGGTACCGATCAGATAAAACAATGCGTATGCCAGGGAAAGTACAAACACCGGCATGATCAGGTGGGACGCCGCTGCGCCGCCAAGACCGGAGCTCTCCGCAAGGAGCGCCACCCAAACTGGGAAAGGCGCAAGGGCATGACGGACGCTAAGCTCCGTCGAATAGCCTGTGTAGGGAATGGTCCGGTACAGGGGCTTTTCGCCCTGACAATAGGTCGTGATCGCCACGTAATAGGAATCGTCGCCGTCATTGTAGGCAAGAAACAGCGCGCACACGATCTGCACAAGGAAAAGCACTGCAAAGGCAATCCAAAGAAGCTTTGCCGTTTTGCTTAAGGCCGCTCCCCGCTCCGCCTTAACCTCTCCCTTTTTGCGGGTTAGTCGCAGGGCCGTTACGACCGCACCAATAAGGCACAGTACGCCGCTAAGGACCGCATAAGCCGTGCGCACTTGGGCGTAGTTTTTCTCCATGAGGATCATGGGAATGCCCAGCAGCAAAAAGGCCGCCCAGAGCGTCATCTGCCCATAGATCCAGGAGAAAGCCAGGCGCCTTACGCGCCCACCCTCCGCCAGGGTCAGGTACATGCTCCCCACGATCGCAGGAAATACCGTTATGAAAATGATGGTCAGTAACACTCGGATCATTCCTCGTTCCCCATCTCCGTCTCGTCTCTAGTTCTCTTGTTTCGTTCCTTCAAAGATTGTCACGCAAATAAAGGCCGTCCAAAGCGCCGCGACAAACCAGGTATTTTTCCCGTCCATAATGCCGCCTGCCCGCAGCGTATAGGTCAGGAGCATGACCGCTGCCGTCGGAAGAAGCAGCCAAAGCGCAAAGCGGTCCGTCTTTTCTTTTCGCTGGAGCAATACACGCACGCACAGCAAGATCGCGATCAGAAACGACAGCAAAAAGCATCCGTTGCCTAGCCTTAGATAAATGGCAGTCAGGCGCGGCGACTTCGCCCTGAGGGCCTCATAATCCGCCACCATGTGGGAGGTATGACTCTTCCCCGAAAGGAATGCCAGCTCCGAAGCCGGCGCAAAAAGATATCCCATGAAATCCGCCGCAATCTCTTTTAGATTTTCGCGTCCCCTGGTCCTTAACGCTTCCTTGGCGAGGGCACCGTAGATCTTCTTCGCCTCGTCCTTACCAAGCTTTTTCTCCACGCTGCCAAGCACAAAGGGAAGCTCGTCCGCCGAAGAGGTCATGCGGAAAATGTCTTCCTGCGAAAGACTCTCCTTTAGCTCCGCCGGCCAAACCGGATAGAGGTCTGCGATGGCCTCCCAGGCAAAGCGCTTTAGCTCCGTCGCCTCCACGGAAGGTTGCATTCTGCCAAGGCTCCCCTCGCTGGTCGTCAGCGTCATGACGATCGGTATGACGCCAAGGAACACCGCGCAGAGCAAATACGCATATTTTTTCAGCAATTGCCTGCGAAGCGCCAGGATCACGTTAAGGATCAAGAGTACCGCCCCAAAGAAATAAAATTCTGGAAGAAGTAGCGCTGCAAGAAGCCACCAAATGCCAAAAATCGTCAAATCTCTCGCTGGTCGCGCCCCGTCTTTGCTTCGAAGAAGCACGCCTGCCATGGCAAGCAGTAGCGAACCCGCCAAGGAGATCGGCAGCACCGCCATGTGGCACTGCGCGCAGACGGGAACCGTCAGCATCGCAAGCGCCATCCAGATTCTCCAGCCCTTTCGCATGTTCTTCACGCATTCGAAACTCCCCAAAAGGTAGTACGCACATGCAAAGGCAGCGACAAGCTGTCCCAAATAAAGCAGAGAATGCGCAGGAACGGGCAAAACGCGTGCGATGCCCGATGCCATGCGCATCAAAAGAGGGTACAAAATCCCCGTATATTCGTCACAAGTAAGGCTCTCCTGCAACTCCTGCAAGAGGACACTCTCACCGTACTTCGGCAGGAAAGTAAAGTGCATCACGGTCCAAAAAAAGCCAAGCAAAATCTGGGCGCTCAAGCTTATGATCGCCACCCTTTTGAAAATCTCCGCCAAAGTTTTTGAAACCGCTCTGCCTTGCTTCATGCTAGAAGAATTCCTTCACCTTATCACAGATATAATCCACCTGATCCATGGTCAGGCCGTAGTACATCGGAAGACGCACCAGACGCTCGCTCTCCCTGGTCGTGTAACGATCCTCGCCGTGGAAGCGTCCGAACTTCTGTCCCGCGGGCGCGGTGTGGAGCGGTACGTAGTGCGATACGGCGTAGATGCCGTTCTTTGCCTTTAGGTACTCATCCATGAAGACCTTTCTCTCGGCTCCGTCCGCCACCTTCAACCAGAACATGTGGCCGTTGGGCTTACACTCCGCCGGGATCACGGGAAGCTCGATCTTTCCCGCATCTGCGAGGGGCTTCAAGGTATCAAAATAACGCTGGAAGATCGCGAGTCTCGCGTTGTTGATCTCGTCTGCGATCTCAAGCTGCGCGTACAAATAAGCGGCGTTCATGTCGCTGGGCAGGTAGGAGGAACCGAAGTTGATCCAGGTGTACTTATCGATCTTACCCTGGATGAATTTGGTGCGGTTCGTACCCTTCTCACGGATGATCTCCGCGCGCTCAATGTTTTCTTCGTCGCGGATCAGGAGCGCGCCGCCCTCGCCCATGCTGTAGTTTTTCGTCTCGTGGAAGCTAAAGCATCCATATTCGCCAAAGGTGCCAAGGGCTTTGCCCTTATAGGTCGCCATGATGCCCTGCGCCGCGTCCTCGATGACCTTTAAGTTATGGCGCTTTGCGATGTCCATAATGGTATCCATTTCGCACCCTACGCCTGCGTAATGCACGGGAACAATGGCCTTGGTCTTTTCCGTGATGGCATCCTCGATGAGCTTCTCGTCGATGTTCATGGTATCGGGACGCACGTCAACAAACACGGGAACCGCGCCGCGCAGCACAAACGCATCCGCCGTGGATACGAAGGTATAGCTTGGCATGATCACCTCATCGCCGGGTTGGATGTCGGCAAGGAGCGCTGCCATCTCCGTCGCGTGGGTGCAGGACGTGGTCAGCAGACACTTCGCCGTGCCCGTGCGCTCCTCGATCCACGCGTTACACTTTTTCGTATAAGCGCCGTCGCCGCAGATCTTTTGGTTCTGCACGCACTCCCCAATGTATTTCATTGCATTTTCCGCGCAAGGCGGTACGTTAAAATTGATCATTTTCTGCCTCCAGAAATCTACTTTTTCCAACTGCCGGTCACGTTCCCGCGGATGTTATCCGTCACGTAATTGATCACGTACTTCGGGCGTCCCTTGACTTCTTCATAAACTCTCGCAATATAATGTCCAATGATCCCAAGGCTGAGCATGATAAAGCCTCCAATGATCAGGATCAGTAAGATCACCGTGGTAAAGCCTTCCACGGAATTTCCCATCAGGTATTTCACCAGCGTCTGGATCCCGAGGATCACGCTGAAAATGATGGAGATCGTTCCCATCAGCGTCACCAGCTGGAGCGGCAACGTACTAAAGCTCGTTGCATTGGCGATCGCGTATTTCATGAGGCTCCAGAGGCTCCACTTGCTGGCGCCGTACTTGCGCTCCTGCACCTCATATTCCACCGTTCTCGTATCAAATCCCGCCCAGAAGGTCAGTGCGCGGAAGAAGGTATTTCTCTCCGGCAGGGTGAGCAGAACGTTGACCACCTTTCGATCGAGGAGTTTGAAATCCGAGGACGAATTCATGTCCATCTTAATGAGCTTGCTCATGATCTTGTAGAACAGGCCTGCGCTCATCTTGTAGAAGATGCTCTCCTTGCCGCGGTTGGACTTTTTCCCCTCCACGATCTGCGCGCCTTCCTTCCACATCTGCCACATCTTCGGGATTACCTCTGGCGGGTGCTGCAGGTCGCAGTCCATGACGATCACGGCGTCTCCTACGGTCAGTTCAAGTCCAGCGAAGATCCCCGCCTCCTTACCGAAGTTGCGGGAAAACTGTACGCCCTTGACCCTCGGATTTGCCTCCGATGCCTTCTTGATCTCCGAAAAGGTACCGTCCGTCGAACCGTCGCTGACAAAGATCAGCTCGTACTCGATCCGCTCCCGCTCCATCAGCTCCGACAGGGTTTTCACGGTATTTGCGATATTCATTTCCTCGTTGTACGAGGGCAAAACGATCGAAAGCAGCGCCATAAAGCGTCTCTCCTTTCCGAAAGTCTAGTCGCGTCTTTGGTTCTCCGTCTTCACGTACAAAATGCCATCAACCACCTTGGTGGATGTCGGTCCTGGGAAGGACTCCATGGCAACGTACTCATCCGTATAGTATATCTCACCCATGGTAGGTACGTCCACCAAATTTAACGTAGCGCCCAGATAATTTTTGATAAAAGCTTCGTAGTTTTCACTCGTATAGAGCAGGTAGTCGCCGGAAAGTCCGATCATGCTTCCGGTGACCTTTCCCGTCAGGTCCGTCTCCGGGAACGCATCCTCTCCGACCACGCCGATGAGTGCCACGGGAATGCCTTGATAATACCCTTCCGTCTGCTCAATGCGATCGAGAAGTCTTACGCAGTAGGCATAGGTCTTTTCATATTTTTTCTCAAGATTCGAATATCCGATATTGTCGGCAAGGCCATAGCAAAAGACAAGTACGATGCCAGCGATGAGCAGCGCCCACTGGGACAGCGCCAGCGTGCTTTCTTTTCCAAAGGCTTCCTCGCCATGACGGTCAAAAAAGGCAATCGCTACAATGGGGAACAGTGCCCACTGATAGCGCATGAGAAGATGGTAAGTTAGATCCGGTGAAACCAGTCGAATGCAACTCGTTGCGATCGGTAAACAAATGACGATCGCGATCATGATCAAATAAAATCCAACGTGCTTAAGCCACCCTCTCTTTACGGCCAGCGCGAGAATCGCGATGACAAAGAGCAGTCCCAGCACCGCAAGCGCAATGCCCGAGAACAGGTTCTGGTACAAAACGTGTCCGCGCAGCGTGAAGCTCCAAAAATCCAGCGTGATCGCCCTCAGCGTCTGCATTAGGCCCTCGCCCTGATCAGCGCCGGCCTGGCCGATGCCCTGATAGGAAGCAAGCTCCTTCCCCTGGATCAGCAGCAGTACCCGGAGGATCACGTAATAAGAGGCAAAGCCCAAAACACCCATGCCGAGGTAACTTCCCACCTTGGTGAGGGTCTCCTTCCGCGCCTTCTTCCAGCCGCCGTCCGCGAACAGCAGTGCGCACAGATACATGCAAAGAAGGATTGCGAAGGGCAGGTAGGCCTGGTAAATGCCGAGGCTAAAGGCGAGGCACAGCGCGCCGGGTAAGAAGCCCCATTGGGCACGCTTTGTCAGATACACCGCAAGCACCGCGAGAAGCAGCGCCATCATGTAGCCGTCCAGCGTAAAGACATAGGCGAAGGTCGAAGCCAGCGCCGGAAAGGTCACAAGGATCCCGCTGCAAAGTACGACTGCCAGATTGCTCTTTAGCTCCAATAAATCAGTCAGTACAACGCTAGTCAGTCCTAAGAAGCACAGCCCGATCAGGCCGATGATCCAAGGTACCGTGAAGTAGGACGAAAACCCGCAGGCAACGGTCAAAAACCAGCGGCCTGAGGTGATCATGTTCTGGTCGAAATACATGCTCGCGAGTCCGTCATGATTCGGAATGTCGGAGAGCATGACGGGAAGGTGCGTGAGCAGTCCCAAAAGGAAGGCGCTTACGAAGGCAAGGCTGCCGCGCTTTCCCCATTTGTTTTTCAATTGTTCGATGGCCTCCATCGGCTGTTTCATGGATGTTCCTCCAAATATGCCGCAATCCGCTCGGCGATCAGTTCTCTTCCGGTTGCATTCGGGTGTACCCCGTC
>JAFPRF010000307.1 GCA_017400965.1 Lachnospiraceae bacterium | reverse complement strand
GAGAGAGTGTTCTACGAGGGAGCAGTGGAGATGGTGGAGTTTAATACGACGGAAGGGCAGATCGGCGTTCTTCCGGGGCACATTCCCATGACGGTCATCGTTGCCCCCGGGATCTTAACAATCACGGAAGCGGAGGGCGTCAAGGAAGCGGCATTGCACGCGGGCTTCGCGGAGATCTTGCCGGATCGGATCACGATCCTCGCGGAAATCATCGAGTGGCCTGACGAGATCGACGAAAGCCGCGCGGAGACGGCCCTGCAAAGAGCAAGGGAGCGCCTTGAAAACCGCGACGCGCAGACTGATCTGGCGCGCGCAGAGACGGCGCTGCAGAGAGCCATCGCCCGCATCGAAGTACTGAAGAAATAATTAGATAAGCAATCAAAAATACGCAGTGCTCATAGTTTCGAAAGCAACCTATGATACACTGCGTATGGACTTTTTAGGCATTATAAGGAGATCGCATGGAAGAATTACGAAAGGTTTTGGAGGCGGCCCTAAACGAGGGACTGCAACAATTGATCCTGAGCAACACAAGGGACGGAGCCGTTGCCACGAAGGCGCGGATCCGCCCCGTCATGATCTCGGGGGAGCTTTTGTTCCAAGAAACCAAATATCAAGGCACCAAGGTCTTCCACGCGAATTTCACGAAGGAAGAGATGATCGCAAAGATAGGCAGCGACTTGCAAAATCTCTTTAAGCAGGGCGATTTAACCCACAAGGACTTTCAGACCACCATTCTTGTCAGCAAGAAGGGAAAGATGACGGTGAAGACCAAGCGCGTTGCCGCGAAGGAAACAAACGCGGAGACGCAGACGGATGATGCGGAGCGTCTTTCCCATAACCGTGCGAAGGTCTACCTTCTGCCCGAGGGCGAGCCAGTGGATTTCCTGATCCGGCTCGGCGTGCAGACCCCGGACGGACGCATCACGAAGAATCGCTATGACAAGTTCCGTCAGATCAATCGCTATCTGGAGTTTATCGAGGACGTCCTCGACGAGCTGCCAAAGGACCGCACCATCCGCATTGTGGACTTTGGCTGCGGAAAGTCATATCTCACTTTTGCCACTTATTATTTCCTGCACGTCAAGCAGGGACGCGATCTGGAAGTGACGGGCCTTGACCTGAAAGAGGACGTGATCCGGCACTGTAACGAGATCGCTAGGGACTTACGTTATGACCACCTGCATTTCGAACAGGGCGACATCAGCGCCTACGGCGGCTCCAAGGCGGACGTGGTGATCTCGCTCCATGCCTGCGATCTCGCGACGGACTATGCGCTGGAAAAGGCCGTGAAATGGGGCGCGAAGGTGATCATGGCAGTGCCCTGCTGTCAGCATGAACTAAACCGCCAGATGAAGAATGATACGCTAAAGCCGGCGCTTAAATACGGCATCATCAAAGAACGCATGGCGGCGCTCCTCACCGACGCGATCCGCGCGCAGCTCCTAGAAGAGCAGGGGTATGACACGCAGATCCTCGAATTCATCGACATGGAGCACACGCCCAAAAACCTCCTGATCCGTGCGGTAAAGCGCGACAAGATGCGCAGCGGATCAGCCGCAAAGGGCCTTCGCGAGATGGAGGAGTTCCTCCAGGTGCAGCCCACCCTCGAGAGGCTTTTACGTAAGGAATCGGAAGAATGAAGAGAGTAATCTTAAGAGTATCGGTTTTTGTGCTCACCTTCGTTGCCGCATTAATGGTGGCGAGCAAATACCTGAACGAAGATCATGACAATCTCACCATGGAAGTCGGCGACGCGACGCTCCCGGTGATCACCATGCTTTGGCAGGGAGAGCCCTACAATCCACTGCATGGCCTAACCTCAGAGGTGGATCCCGCAAGCTTTCGCGAGCAGATCACGCTCCTTGGCGAAGGCCGCGCCACGGACTTTGTGATCAGGCCTTACGGGCGGATCGTTTCAAAGATCACGGCCCAGGTGCGAAGCGGCGACGGAACGCGTCTCATCGAGAACATTGAGATCGCGGACAAAGCGCAGTCGGGCGACGAGATACAGGCACAGCTGGTACTAAAGGACTTAATTGAAAAGAATACGGAATACGTCGTGACGATTGGCCTCTTACTAGATGGCTGGCAGGAGGTTTCCTACGTTACCCGCGTCATTTGGGACGAGGAGAGCCTCTTTGCAGGAGAGCTGGCGTTCGTGAAGGACTTTCATGAAAAGCTGTATCACCGCGAGGCGGCAAAGGTACTGACGAAGTACTTAGAGCCCAACTCCAAGCTGGAGGACAACCGGTCCTTCCACAAGGTGAACATCCACAGCTCCTTTAAGCAGGTGACCTGGGGCGATCTGAAGGTCACCGAGGTACGAAAGCCGTCCTTTACGCTAAAGGAAATTCACGGGCAGTACGCGGCGATCCAGGTGGACTACGGCGTGACCACTGCCGGAAGCGAGCGGAATACGCAGTATCGCCTGCGGGAGTATTACCGCATCAAGCAGACCAAGGACCGCACCTACTTACTCGAGTATGACCGTACCATGACGCAGATCCCCGAGGAGGACGCGCTGGTGGGCGGTGATAAGCTCCTTCTCGGCATCGGCGATGAAAACGTGGCGATGCTGGAAAACGAGGACGGAAGCGT
>JAFPRF010000306.1 GCA_017400965.1 Lachnospiraceae bacterium | reverse complement strand
GGCGTAAAGCCAAAGTATTTCGCGGCGATCAATGGCAGGGAAGCGCTCACGGACATTCCTTTCGGAACACCCATTACCTGTGACAAGGTGAAGATCGTTCCGCGCATTCAGATCAATCGTCTGATCCTAGATGAGATTGGAAAGGCTGATACGGAGTTTATCGTTAGACTGCGCAACCAGCCTGACGTGTATCCCTATTTTGTAAATCCGAAGAAGCTTACCGTGGCGGAGCATTTGGAGTGGTTTTACGGGAGCTACCAAAAGAACCCTTATCGCTTTGACTGGATCGCGAGATCGCAGGACGGTACGCCCGTAGGTTCTTATCATTTATGCCTCGAGGATGCCGAAACGGTGGAAGTAAGCTACCTGACGGCGCCTGAGCATTATCGTAGGGGCTTCGCTCAGGAAGCCATTGGTGCCCTGATGGCATTCGCTTCGGAATGTCTCGGTGCTAAGAAAGCAAAAGCCGTGATCCACGTGGACAACGAAAGATCCATGCGTTTTATCGAAAAGCTCGGCTTTGAAAAAATTTCTGAAGATGGCAATTTTGTAACTTATCAGAGGATGATATGATTTTATTTCGCGCAGATGGTAATGCAAAGGTTGGATACGGTCACGTCATGAGGTGTTTATCCCTCGCAGACGCTTTTCGCAGCATGGGAGAGACTTGTAAGTTTGTGCTTGCAGGCGATGACCTGAAGCAGCGCATTGAAGAACGCGGCTATGAGACCTTCTTACTGTCAACGGCTTTTGATGAGATGGAAGCGGAATTACCACAGCTTCAGAAGCTTTTGAAAGAGCAGAATCCAACACTCCTCATTGTTGATAGCTATTATGTTTCGGAAGCCTATTTCAAAGCACTGAGAGGCCTTGGCGTAAAGATTGTTTACGTGGATGACCTAGGATTAGCACCCTATGAAGTCGATGCCCTGCTAAACTATAATCTTTATGCAACATCCATCGATTACGCATCACTCTATGCTAACGAAACGCTTCCAAAGCTTTTGCTTGGAACTACCTATGTCCCCTTGAGAGCGCAGTATGCGAATGTCACCCCAAAAGAGACGCCAAAGCAGGTAAAGAACATTTTCATCTCAACTGGTGGTACTGACCTGATCGGTCTATCCAAGAGTCTTTTTGATTACGTGATAGGGCATCGTGAAGAGACCATCGAAAATACTGGTTTTCAGTATCATTTCTTACTTGGCGGTGGCAATCCTTTCAAAGATGAGATCCTTCGAGGTGCTGAGAAGGAAGTATCCATCAAGGCTTACCTCAACATACCGAGCATCAAACCCTTACTTGAAACCTGTGATCTGGCCTTATCCGCAGCCGGTTCCACGCTGTACGAGATCTGTGCGCTAGGCGTACCTTGCATCACCTATGTCCTTGCAGACAATCAACTGCAAGGTAATCATGCATTTGAAGAGAGCGGTCTGATGCAATCCCTAGGCGACCTTCGCGATAAGGAGAATCTAGGCGAGCAAGCATTCAAAGCCATAAAAAGCCTTGCCGATGATTATGACAGGAGAGTACAGATATCCCTGAAAATGCAGGCTTTTGTTGACGGTCATGGCGCTGAGAACGCTGCAAAAGCGCTCCTTGCCCTCTGATTTGTTTTAATTGTGTAAAATTTTTGTTGCAATTTTTAGAGTTTCAAAGTATAATAATGCTTGTGGCAAGAAAAACTACATAAATGCTGAAATAGCTCAGTCGGTAGAGCACTTCACTCGTAATGAAGGGGTCGGGGGTTCAAGTCCCCCTTTCAGCTCGGCTGATGTTCGTCAGCTAGAGACCAAGGATAGCTTGACGGCTATCCTTCATTTTTTAAACAAATGTTTAAGGAGGTATGGTTACATGGAGGATTTTGGTGAAAGACTAGGGAGTGCGTTTTCAAACCACATTATTACTGCGTTTAATGCAATCCCGGGCGTGATCGCAGCGATCATTTGGCTGGCAGTCGCGTTTCTTGTTGCAAACTTAGTAAAGGGCTTGATCGTAAAGCTGCTAAAGGCTATCAAGCTTGAGAAGTACCTGATCAAGTGGGGCGTAACCACTGAGACGAAGAACTCCGCCATCGAATTTATTGGCAAGCTGGCGTTCTTTGTAGTATTCCTGCTGTTCTTACCCGTTGCACTTGGTAAGCTTGGCATCACCAGCATCACTGGTCCCATCACTGGCGTTGTTGATTCCTTTATCAACATGATCCCGAAGATCGTTGCTGCAGTCATCGTTTTAGTTGTTGGTCTGTTCATTGCAAAGCTGGTTAAGGATCTTCTGATCCCCATCCTGAAGACCTTAAAGATCGATACTCTGCAGGAGAAGGCTGGCGTTCAGGCAAGCGAATCCACCAGTTTTTCCGTAGTTCTTGCAAATATCGTTTATGCAGTGATCGTACTTGTAGTCATTTCCGCGGCACTGAGCATGCTTGGCATCGCAGCCATCTATGCACCTGCAAATCAGATCGTAACCGCAATCTTCAAGGCCATTCCTTTGATCATCTGCGCGATCCTGATCATTGCCATTGGTCTGTTCATCGCAAAGCTCGTTGCAAAGCTGCTTGAATCCGTTCTTGCAAGCGTTGGCACCGATAAGCTGACCGAGAAGATCACTGGTATTCCTTCCAAGGTTTCTCTTTCCAAGACCATTGCAGCTGTTGTAAAGTACGTGATCGTTGTTGTTGTGATCGTTCAGGCAGTGAACGTTCTGAACCTCCCCGTACTGACCAAGATCGGTACCGCGATCATCGATTATCTGCCTGCAGTTCTAAGCGTAGTGATCGTTGTTGCGATTGCCGTATTCTGCGCAAATACCGCAGAGAGCCTGATCCTTCGCAAGTTCCCGAATGCTAAGGCTGCTGCACTTGCTGCTAAGGTTGCTATCTTTGTACTCGCTGGATTCATCAGCCTCAGCCAGCTGAACATTGCTGCTGAGATGGTGAACACCACCTTCATCCTGATCATCGCTGCTCTGTGTGTTGCATTTGCGATCGCATTTGGCGTTGGCGGACGTTTCTTCGCTCAGAATACCTTGAAGAAGCTCGAGGATAAGCTGAACGATAACGAAGAGAAGTAAGATAGTGTATTAGTACTCTCTCATGAGATTTTCATTCTTCCCACGCTCTAAGCAAAGGGCGTGGGAAGTTTTTTAAGGAGCCATTTGTCTTGAAAGAACGAATTTACGTCTGTCACACCTACTATCACGTATACGTGACTTTCCTAAAAGAACTGAATCTCCCCAAAGATAAGCGCGGCCAAGCGACGCTGATTTTAAGCTGCATGTCCAACAATTTCGAAAAACTTAAGGAGCGCGTTGAAAGTACCGGACTATTTGCTGAAGTCATCAATTTCGACGAAAAGAGCGCAGATGCCTATCCAGAGCTTTCGAAATATCGTCAGCCGCAAAATAACGTCATCAAGCACCTGATCCAGCGTATCGTCTTTACAAAAAAGTTTGCAAAGCTCGTTGCGAAACAGGTACCTGTGAACTTTCGCGACTATGACGAGATTTACGTCTATTGTGATTCCGATCCCATCGGATATTACTTAAATGGCCATCGCATCAAGTATCATGCCATGGAGGATGGCCTGAATTGCATTGTGAATTTTGACGCCGCCAGATATGATAACCGCGGGCATTTCAGCCTCAAGGCGTTCCTGTCTGAGCGCTTAAACCTGATTTTCATTCAGAATGGTTACGGCAAGTATTGCATGGACATGGAAGTCAATGATATTGCCGCGATCAAATATAAGTATCGAAAATACAAGGAAGTTCCGAGGCAGCCGCTTGTGGATGCCCTGACCCAGGAGGATAAGGATCTGATCCTGCAGGCATTTATCCGCAATAGGGAAGAGTTAGAGCAGCAAATTAACGCCTCGGGCGCCTTTGGCGATAAGATTTTAGTTTTGACCGAGCCCCTTTGCACCCTTGACGTACGCGAGCAGATTTTCCGCGACGTCATCGCGACGTATGAAAAGGAGGGCACGGTATTCCTGAAGCCTCACCCCAGGGACATTCTCGATTATCAGACACTTTTCCCTGACATTCCACAGTTCGACGCGACCGTTCCCATGGAAATGCTGAATTTCTTCCCGCATCTGCGATTTAAGAAGGTCATTTCCATCTTAACCGAGACCAAAGCGATCCAGTTTGCAGATGAAGTTGTAAAGCTCGGCGGCGATTTTATGGACAAATATGAAGACCCGCTCATTCACAGACAAAACGAGCAGATCTAAAGGAGTTTTATGAGAAAATTAGCGATCATTACGGCAAGAGGGGGCAGCAAGCGCATCCCCAGAAAGAATATCAAACCTTTCCTTGGAAAACCGATCATTGCCTATTCCATTGAAGCGGCGCTGCAGTCCGGTATTTTCGATACCGTCATGGTTTCGACGGATGACGAAGAGATTGCAGAAATCGCGAAGCAATACGGCGCAGAAGTTCCCTTTCTAAGAAGTGCGGAGGCTTCCAATGATCACGCAACGACCAACGACGTTCTCCTTGAGGTATTGGATGCCTATGAGAAGATCGGTCAATCTTATGATTTTGCATGCTGTCTGTACCCGACGGCGCCCTTTGTAACGGCACCGAAGCTCCAAGATGCCTTTGCAAAGCTAGAAGCTTCTGATGCTGACACATTGATCCCCGTGGTGGCATTTTCTTATCCACCGAAGCGTGGACTTCTGATCCGTAACGAGAGACTGGTTTTTGAGTATCCCGAATATCTCGATACCAGATCTCAGGATCTTGAGACCAGCTATCATGACGTGGGACAGTTTTATTTCTTCCGCGTGCCGAATTTCAAGGCAAATAAGCGCCTAATGGTTGGCAACATCCTGCCTTTAGAGGTCCCTGAAACCGAAGTGCAGGACATCGATAACCTTACGGATTGGCAGATTGCCGAAATGAAATATCGATTATTGCATTCTTGAGTACTCTGTGTTATCATAAATAGCAACATTTTTCAAATTGCTTCATAAAGGAGACAAACATGGCACAATTATGGGGCGGACGCTTTACAAAGCAGACGGACCAGATGGTCTATGATTTTAATGCGTCCATAACATTTGATAAGCGCCTATTTCATCAGGACGTCACCGGAAGCCTTGCACACGTGGAAATGCTCGCAAAGCAAGGGATCCTGACGCAGTCCGAAAAGGATCTGATCGTCGAAGGTCTGAAAGGGATCGTTGCTGACGTAGATGCAGGAAAGCTTGTTATCACAACCGAATATGAAGACGTGCACAGCTTCGTTGAGGCAAATCTGATCGATCGCATTGGCGATGCAGGAAAGAAGCTACATACGGGCCGAAGCCGCAATGATCAGGTAGCGCTTGACATGAGACTCTATACCAGAGAGCGCGTGAAAGAAACGGATGGCCTTCTGAAAGACCTCATGGAAGTGATCTTAAAGGTGATGGAAGAAAACCTTGAGACCTACATGCCGGGCTTTACGCATCTGCAAAAAGCACAACCGGTTACGCTGGCCCATCACTATGGTGCCTATTTCGAGATGTTCAAGCGTGACCGTCAGCGCATGAAGGACATTTACAAGCGCATGAATTATTGTCCGCTTGGCGCAGGTGCCCTTGCAGGAACCACCTACCCCCTGGATCGTGATTTCACTGCAAAGCTCCTGGAATTCGACGGACCTACCTTAAACAGCATGGATTCCGTATCCGACAGAGATTATCTGATCGAGTTCTTATCGGCGCTTTCCACCGTCATGATGCATCTTTCCAGATTTAGCGAGGAGATCATCATTTGGAACTCCAATGAATATCAATTTGTCGAGATCGATGATGCTTATTCCACCGGAAGCAGCATCATGCCGCAGAAAAAGAACCCGGATATTGCAGAGCTCGTGCGCGGTAAGACTGGACGCGTTTATGGTGCGCTGATGAGCCTTCTTACGACGATGAAGGGCATTCCTCTTGCCTATAACAAAGACATGCAAGAGGATAAGGAAATGGCATTCGATGCCATGGATACCGTTTCGAACTGCCTTGTTCTCTTTACCGGCATGATCTCCACCATGAAGTTCCGCAAGGATCGCATGGCAGAGAGCGCCATGAAGGGCTTTACCAATGCGACGGACCTTGCTGATTATCTCGTGACCAAGGGCGTTCCCTTCAGAGATGCGCACGGTATCGTTGGCCGGATCGTTTTGGATTGCCTTTCCAAGGGTTGTTCCATCGAGGATTTGTCCCTTGCAGAGTTAAAAGAGTTTAGCACTTGCTTCGCAGAGGACGTTTATGATGCAATCTCTCTGAAGACCTGCGTGGAGAAGCGAACTACCACCGGGGCGCCAGGCCCCGTGAGCATGAAGGCTCAGATCGAAGCAGGAAAAGCTTACTTAGCAAATGAAAACTAAAGAATGTGAGGATAAAAAGATGAGTGAAAAGTTAAAGGTTGGCGTTTTAGGTGCAACGGGTATGGTTGGTCAGAGATTTATCTCTCTGCTCGAGAATCATCCCTGGTTTGAGGTAGTCGTTGTTGCTGCAAGCCCTCGTTCCGCTGGTAAGACCTATGCGGAAGCAGTTGGTGATCGTTGGAAAATGGATACCCCCATCCCCGCAGCCGTAAAGGACCTCGTTGTTCTGAACGTAGATGAGGTTGAGAAGGTTGCTTCTCAGGTAGATTTCGTATTCAGCGCTTATGAAGGCACCAAGGAAGCCATTCAGAAGGCAGAAGAGGCTTATGCAAAGACTGAGACTCCCGTTGTTTCCAATAATAGCGCACATCGTTGGACTCCCGACGTGCCCATGATGGTTCCCGAGATCAATCCTGAGCATGCAAAGGTGATCGAGGATCAGAAAAAGCGTCTTGGTACCAAGAGAGGCTTCATCGCAGTAAAGCCCAATTGCTCCATTCAGAGCTATGCACCCGTTCTGACCGCATGGAAGGAGTTCGAGCCCTATGAGGTAGTTGCTACAACCTATCAGGCAATCTCCGGTGCAGGCAAGAACTTTAAGGAATGGCCCGAGATGGTTGAGAATATCATCCCTTACATCGGCGGCGAGGAAGAGAAGAGTGAGAAGGAGCCCCTTCGTCTTTGGGGCGAGATCAAGGACGGTGCCATCGTTCCCGCAACCACTCCCGTGATCACTTGCCAGTGCATCCGCGTTCCCGTTCTTTACGGTCATACCGCAGCCGTATTTGTAAAGTTTAAGAAGAAGCCCACCAAGGAGCAGCTCATCGAGAAGCTCGTAAACTTCTCCGGCGTTCCTCAGGAGTTAAATCTTCCCAGCGCTCCCAAGCAGTTCATCCAGTACCTTGAGGAGGACAACAGACCTCAGGTACAGCTTGACGTAAACTATGAGAACGGCATGGGCATTAGCATCGGTCGTCTTCGTGAAGACAGCGTTTACGATTGGAAGTTCGTTGGCCTTTCCCACAATACGATCCGTGGTGCAGCAGGCGGCGCAGTGCTTTGCGCAGAGCTCTTAAAGGCACAGGGTTACATCACCAAGAAATAAGGTTCTAAAGGGGTACTGTATTGGGTAAGAATCTTTATATCGCTGAAAAACCAAGCGTAGCAAGGGAATTCGCGAATGCTCTCAAAGAAAATATGCGTAAGTTTGACGGTTACGTAGAGTCGGAAAACTCCGTGGTCACCTGGTGTGTTGGACACCTGGTGACCATGAGTTACCCTGAAGTTTACGACGAAAAACTAAAGCGCTGGAGCTTTGACACGATCCCCTTCCTGCCTAAGGAATTCAAGTACGAGGTCATTGCCAGCTCCGCAAAGCAGTTCGGAGTCGTCAGTGGCCTTTTAAAACGCCCTGACGTAGAGCGCATTTACGTCTGCACCGACTCTGGACGTGAAGGAGAATACATTTATCGCCTCGTAGAGCAAATGTCTGGCGTTAAAGGCAAGGAGCGTAGGCGCGTTTGGATCGACTCCCAAACGGAAGAAGAGATCCTGCGCGGCATCAAAGAGGCAAAAGACCTTTCCGAATATGATCACCTGAGCGACGCAGCGTATCTGCGTGCAAAGGAAGATTATCTCATGGGCATCAACTTCTCGAGAGCCCTCACCCTCAAGTATGGCAATACCGTTAAAGACTACCTAAGGCGCGATAAGGCAGTCATCAGCGTAGGCCGGGTCATGACCTGCGTTCTTGGCATGGTCGTAAATAGGGAGCGAGAGATCCGTAATTTCGTGAAGACGCCATTCTACCGCGTGATCGGCAATTTCCTCCTCGAGGGAAAGACCTTCCCCGGAGAGTGGAAGGCCGTAGAAGGCTCACCTTATTACATGTCGCCGCTCCTTTATAAGGAGAATGGCTTCAAGGAAGAAAAGAGTGCAAAAGCGCTGATCGCACATCTAGAAGAAGAGCCAGTTGGCCCCGTCGTCATCGAGTCCATCGAGAAAAAGAAAGAGAACCGCAATGCGCCTCTGTTATATAATCTGGCGGAGCTTCAAAATGATTGCTCGAAGCTCTTCAAGATCAGTCCTGATCAGACGCTGCAGATCATTCAGGAGCTGTACGAGAAGAAGATGGTAACCTATCCTCGTACCGATGCGAGAGTCCTTTCCACGGCAGTTGCAAAGGTCATTGATAAGAATATTGCCGGGCTGCGCGGTTACGGCTTAGTCACGCAGTATTGTAATGAGATCCTTCAAAGCGGCAGCTATAAGAATATCGCAAAGACGCGTTACGTGAATGATAAGGCGATCACGGACCACTATGCGATCATTCCGACCGGCCAGGGTCTCGGTAACTTGGGTTCCCTATCACCACTGAACGCCAAAGTATACGAAGTCATCGTCAGAAGGTTCCTGAGCATCTTTTATCCGCCTGCCGTATACCAGAAGTTTGCGCTGACCACAAAGGTCAAAGAAGAGCGATTCTTCTCAAACTTCAAGGTTTTGGTGGAAGAAGGGTTCCTGAAGGTATCCACCTACTCCTTCAAGAAGGACAATACTGCTGATCCAAATAGTTCCAAAAAGCCCGATGCTTCTGAAAAGGATGCGGATAAGGAGAATGACGCTTCCTCCGATAAGGACGGCGAGGGCGAGCAGGAGCTGAAGTGCGATGAGGATTTCATGAAGCTTCTCATGGCCCTAAAGAAAGGCACGGAGATTGGTGTTAAATCCTATGAGCTGAAGGAAGGCGAGACAAAACCGCCCAAGCGTTATACCTCGGGAAGCATCATCCTGACCATGGAGAATGCGGGCCAGTTTATCGAGGATGAAGAGCTGCGCGCGCAGATCAAGGGTAGCGGCATCGGTACCAGTGCAACCCGTGCTGAGATCCTGAAAAAGCTCGTCAACATCGAATATCTGGCGCTGAATAAGAAGACGCAGATCCTGACCCCCACGCAGATGGGAGAGATGATCTACGACGTTGTGGAGGGTTCGATCAAGCCGCTCCTTGAGCCCAAGCTGACGGCCAGTTGGGAAAAGGGACTGACCATGGTGGCAGACGGCAACATCACCTCGGACGAGTACATGGGGAAGCTTACTGACTTTGTCGGCAGGCGGACCAATATCGTCAAACAGCTCAACAACCAGGGTATGCTCTATCAAAAATTTCAGGCTGCGGCCCAATATTACAAAAACGGGAAATCGAAGTAACTTATACTTGTTTTTTGAACCAAAACGTGAGAAAATATATCAGATTGTGATACAGATTTTATCAACTAAACTACTGTGTCATGAAAGATAGAACATCGAAAGGAGATTTCACATGATTTACTCAAAGGAAGTTGAAGAAATGTGTCCCGTAGCACAGGGCGTTCATCACGGCTGTGCTCCCATCCCTGAAGAAGCGAAATGGGTACAGGCTAAGAGAGTGGAAGACATTTCCGGTTTTACCCACGGCGTAGGCTGGTGCGCACCTCAGCAGGGTGCCTGCAAGCTTTCCCTCAACGTTAAGGAGGGCATCATCCAAGAGGCTCTCGTTGAGACCATCGGATGCTCCGGTATGACTCACTCCGCAGCAATGGCTGCAGAAATCCTTCCCGGCCTTACCGTTATGGAGGCTCTGAACACCGACCTCGTTTGCGATGCCATCAACACCGCTATGAGAGAGCTCTTCCTGCAGATCGTTTACGGTCGTAGCCAGAGCGCATTCTCTGAGGAAGGTCTGCCTGTAGGCGCTGGTCTTGAGGATCTCGGTAAGGGTCTGAGAAGCCAGGTTGGTACCATGTATGGTACTCTTGCAAAGGGACCTCGTTATCTTGAGATGGCTGAGGGTTACGTTACCGGTATCGCTCTGGATGCAGACAACCAGATCATCGGTTACAAGTTCGTAAGCCTTGGTAAGATGACCGACTTCATCAAGAAGGGTGACGATCCTAACACCGCATACGAGAAGGCTTGTGGTCAGTATGGCCGCGTTGCTGATGCCGTAAAGATCATCGATCCCAGAACCGACAAAGAAGTGAAATAAGGAAGAGGAGGCAAATACAATGGCATTATTTGAATCATATGAGAGACGTATTGCTCAAATCACTAAAGTATTAAACAGCTATGGCATCTCTTCCCTGGAAGAGGCTGAGAAGATCACGAAGGATGCCGGCCTTGACGTTTATGAGCAGGTTAAGAAGATCCAGCCCATCTGTTTCGAGAACGCTTGCTGGGCATACACCGTTGGTGCTGCCATCGCTATTAAGAAGAACTGCCGTAAGGCAGCTGACGCAGCTGCAGCCATCGGCGAAGGCCTTCAGGCTTTCTGTATCCCTGGCTCTGTTGCTGATACCCGTAAGGTAGGTCTTGGCCATGGTAACCTTGGCAAGATGCTTTTGGAAGAGGACACCGATTGCTTCTGCTTCCTGGCTGGTCACGAGAGCTTCGCTGCAGCTGAGGGCGCTATCGGTATCGCTGAGAAGGCAAACAAGGTTCGTCAGAAGCCCCTTCGCGTTATCCTGAATGGTCTTGGTAAGGACGCTGCACAGATCATCTCCAGAATCAACGGATTCACCTTCGTTGAGACCGAGTATGATCCTTATACCAACACTGTAAAAGAAGTTTCCAGAACCTGCTATTCCAAGGATCCCGAGTCACCCAGAGCAAAGGTTAACTGCTACGGCGCTAACGATGTTTGCGAAGGTGTTGCTATCATGTGGAAAGAGAACGTTGACGTATCCATCACCGGAAACTCAACCAACCCTACCAGATTCCAGCATCCCGTTGCAGGTACCTATAAGAAGGAGAGACTTGAGGCAGGCAAGAAGTACTTCTCAGTTGCTTCAGGCGGCGGTACCGGACGTACCCTTCATCCCGATAACATGGCTGCAGGCCCTGCTTCCTACGGTATGACCGATACCATGGGACGTATGCACTCAGACGCTCAGTTTGCAGGATCTTCTTCAGTTCCCGCACACGTTGAGATGATGGGACTTATCGGAGCAGGTAACAACCCCATGGTTGGTATGACCGTTTCTACCGCAGTTTCTATCGAAGAGGCTGCTAAGGCAGGAAAGTTCTGATAGTTGAATAAATCATAATGATAAACTCCCGAAGGCATAAAGCCCTCGGGAGTTTTTTTATCAGTTTTAATTCAGCTTCATCAGTTTGCAGTTTTCTATTCCATCAACCCAGAAATCTTTCAGATCGAGTTTTCGGACATTGCATTTTATTGCAGAGTTCATGGCACCGTGTCCGACGATAAGGACGTCTTTTCCTCCTTCGATGAGAGGATAAACTTTCTCTTCCAAAAACTCTCTTGTTCTTTGCATCAGGTCTAAGATGCTTTCTCCACCTTCGGGCCTTTCAAGATATTTCTCCGGCTCTTCAAAGAATACCTTTACATAGCAGTCCGGATCCTTGAAGCTGTTGTGAACTCCTTCGTATATACCGAAGCTCATTTCCCTGAGCCTGTCATCGTATATAACAGGAATGTCACGGCCTTTAAGCAGTATTTCAGCGGTTTCCTTAGCACGGGAAAGCGGAGAACAGAAGCAGATGTCGAAGTGAATGTCCTTGTATCTGACAGCTGCATCTTCGGCCATCTTTATGCCGGTCTCATTTAAAGGAATATCTGTTTTTCCCTGAAGAATATGTTTGTCGTTCCAATCCGTTCTTCCGTGACGGATAACGTATAAACTGCCACTCATTAATGAACCTTTCTTTTTGCGTGATAATTCATCTGAATTATTTTATACTATAGATTAGTTTTTGGCTATTCGAGAGGAAATAAGAGTATGAGCAAGTTTGAATTCTCTAAACCCGGGAATTTTCTATATCCGCTTCCGGCAGTAATAGTTACCTGCGGAAAAACAGGTGGCGAGATGAACATGATCACCATCGCATGGACCGGCACCGTTTGCTCCGATCCTCCCATGGTATATATCTCTGTAAGAAAAGAACGATATTCATATCATATGTTAAAAGAAACCGGAGAGTTTGTTATCAACCTTCCCTCCGAGGATATGACCTATGCGCTGGATAAAGCAGGATGCACCACCGGTGCCAAGATTGATAAGTTCAAGGAACTTAAACTCACACCTGCTAAGAGCTTTAAGGTGAGTGCGCCCGCAATTGCAGAAGCACCGGTTTGTATAGAATGTAAAGTAAAGCAGATCCTGGAGCTGGGGACACACGATATGTTTCTGGCAGAGGTTGTAAGTGTATCGGTTGAAGATAAGTTTCTTGATGAGAAGGGAGTTTTTCATATGGACAGGTGTAATCTTGTTGCATATGAGCATGGAGCTTATCGTAAACTGTCTGATACACTCGGAAAATTCGGATATTCGGTGAGGAAGAAAAAATGAATAATAAAAACATCAGATCCGTGATCGCTATCGGAGTGATCATTCTCTTAGCAGTCTTATGTATATGCATATTTGTAAACAGATCTTACACTGGCGAAACCGCCTACGATCATACTGAAACTCAGATTTCGGAGCAGACCCCGGAGCCGGAATCATACGGTGAGATAAGTACGGAGCAGATCGAAGCCGGCGCGGTGGAAGGACCTGAGGGATTTACCGTAGAAGAAGAGGAGCCTGAAGAAATTCCTGTTTATGTATTCAGAAATGAAAAGCTTCTGAATGAACATTATGAAAAGCACGGAATAGAGATGGGTTTTGCTTCTGCTGAAGAATACCAGGCGGCAGCATCTGCGGTAATCACAAATCCTGATTCGCTCTTTAAGATAGAAGCTGATGATGGTGACGGGGTATATTACCTTGAAGCTACGAATGAATTCGTAGTACTTTCGACTGACGGATATATCAGAACTTATTTCCTTCCCAGCTCGGGAAAAGCATATTTTGACAGACAATAGTTGCAGATTGACACAAGATGTGACAGGGGCTCAGTCCCTTGTCACATTTTTTTCGCCTTTAAAGATTTTTTAAGAAATGACTTGTTACTATAACATCACAGTCGGGAATAAGTTTTGAAATTGGTGAGGTAAAACATGGCAAATATTTGTTTGGAAGCTAAGGATCTGTGCAAGACATATATAGTCGACGGATTCAGTAACAACGTACTACAGAATATTAATCTTAAGATCGAAGAAGGAGAGTTCGTATCGATCATGGGACCCAGCGGATCGGGTAAATCGACTTTGCTTTATACGATAAGCGGCATGGATAACATGACTGCGGGAAAAGTAATCTTCGACGGAGATGATCTTTCCAAGATGAGTGATAGGCAACTTACGAAAATGAGACTTCTCAAGATGGGTTTTATTTTCCAGCAGATGTATATGATGAAAAAACTCAGCATCATGGACAACATAGTTCTTCCCGGCTATCAGGCAGGTCTGTTATCCAGAGATGAGGTTAATAAAAAAGCCGAGGAACTGATGAGAAGACTTGGAATCATAGAAACCGCAGGCAGAGAGATAACGGAAGTATCCGGAGGGCAGCTTCAGAGAGCGTGCCTTGCAAGGGCACTTATCAACAGCCCCAAGGTTCTCTTTGCGGATGAGCCTACGGGTGCTCTGAACTCAAAGGCATCCATGGAAGTTCTTGAAGAGATGGTCAAGGCAAACAAGCTCGGCACAACAGTACTGATGGTAACACACAGTGAGAAAGTTGCGGCAAGTTCCGACAGGATCATTTATCTGGTGGACGGAGATATTCAG
>JAFPRF010000305.1 GCA_017400965.1 Lachnospiraceae bacterium | reverse complement strand
CGCGAACGCGCTTCTCCAGACCAACTACCACGGATGCGTTTGCCTGCGGCGTTGCGGTCTTCGCAGGCGTCGCAGGTGCCTTCTCCTCGGGCGCTGCGATCACAAGATTCCCCATGGCTGCGGCGAGCGCCTTACCCATGGAAGTATTGGTGTTCTTTACCACAAGCTGCTTGCCCTGCTTCTTTTCGGGCTTCTTCACCTGAGGCTGGGTCGTGCCCTCCGCCTTGGCAACCTTGCCGAGCTTCTTGTCCTCTGCCGCCTTCTTCTGCATGGCTCTGACGTCATCCATGGTCAGGCCCAGCTTATCAAGGAGCTTTTCTGCTGCCTCGTAGGACTCGGGATGCACGCTGGTTGCGTCCAAGGGGTTGTCCCCGTCTAAGATTCTCATAAAGCCGGCGCACTGTTCATAGGCCTTGGGTCCAAGCTTCGGCACTTTCAGAAGCTGCTTACGGTTCGTAAACTTACCGTTTTGCTCACGGTAATCCACGATGTTCTTCGCGATGGTTTTATTAATACCGGAAATGTACTCCAGGAGCGGTGCAGAGGCGGTATTCACGTCCACGCCGACCTTATTTACGCTGCTCTCCACGACGCCGCCGAGGGCCTCGTCGAGCTTTTTCTGGTTCATGTCATGCTGATACTGGCCAACGCCAATGGACTTCGGATCGATCTTAACGAGCTCTGCCAAAGGATCCTGCAGTCTTCTCGCGATGGAAGCCGCGCTACGCTGTCCCACGTCAAACTGCGGGAACTCCTCGGTCGCGAGCTTACTAGCGGAGTACACGGATGCGCCCGCCTCGTTCACGATCACGTACTGCACGGGGCGATCCAGCTCCTTTAAGAGCTCCACGATCACCTGCTCGGACTCACGGGAAGCAGTACCATTGCCCACGGAGATCAGGTCCACGTTGTATTTCTTGATGAGCTTTTTAAGCTCTGCCTTTGCCTCTTCTACCTTGTTTTGCGGTGCGGTAGGGTAGATCACCTTGGTATCCAAAACCTTACCCGTAGCGTCCACGATGGCGAGCTTACAGCCCGTACGGAACGCGGGATCCCAGCCAAGCACCACCTTTCCGGCAATGGGAGGCTGCATGAGGAGCTGCTCCAGGTTCTTACCAAAGACGTCGATGGCGCCGTCCTCCGCCTTCTCCGTAAGGTCGCTGCGGATTTCACGCTCGATCGCGGGTGCGATCAGACGCTCGTAGCTGTCCTGACATACTTCCTTAAGTAGCGGCGTCGTGAACTCGTTGTCGGAGGTGATCACCTTCTTTTCCAGATAACGCAGGATCCGCTCCGTAGGCGCTTCCACCTTGACGGTCAGGATCTTCTCCGCCTCTCCGCGGTTTAATGCCAGCACTCTGTGACCAGCGAGCTTCTTTACAGGCTCGCTGAAGTTATAATACATCTCATAAACGCTCTCTTGCTTCTCGTCCTTGGCCGTACTCGTTACAACGCCCTCTTCATAGGTCGCGTTACGAATGTACAGACGATGCTCTGCGTCATCAGAAATGGACTCGGCAATGATGTCCTTTGCGCCCTGCAAAGCCTCAGTCACGTTCTTTACCTGCTTCTCCTCGGGTACGTCCGTACCGGTCACGTACTTTGCGGCTTCCTCCTCAAGAGGCGCGGTCGCATTCTGCGCAAGCAAGTACTCTGCCAGGCCATCCAGGCCCTTTTCCTTCGCAACGCTCGCTCTCGTCTTTCTCTTCGGACGATAGGGACGATACAGATCCTCCACGGTCACCATGGTCTGTGCAGCCTTGATCTTCTCCTCCAGTTCGGGAGTAAGCTTTCCCTGCTCCGCAATGCTACTAAGCACCTGCTCCTTCTTCTCCTCCAGATTGCGAAGGTAAACGAGTCTTTCATGAAGGTTACGGAGCTGCTCGTCGTTTAAGGAACCCGTCACCTCCTTACGATAACGGGAAATGAAGGGGATCGTATTTCCCTCATCGATCAGCTTTACGGCCGCTTCCACCTGCCATTTTTGTACCTTGAGTTCTTCCGTGATCTTTGCAATTACGTCCATCTGTCTAAACCTTTCTCGTACGAACAAATCAAAATCTTTTTTTCACCGAAAGTGCTACGCACTCCGAGAAATATTATAGCAAATTTTGCGTAAGAAATCAATTTTAGAATTGTTGCTTTCCTTGGAAAATCATGTTAGAGTATAAGAGAAGTAAGGAGAGTGTCACATGAATCAAAACGATATCAATTCCGCCAGCATACGTTCCTTTGCAACGGCATCCATCATTTGCGGTCTGATCGCAACAGCTACCTTTTTCACGGGGATCATCCCCCTTGTCGCAGGCGGCCTTGGGATCTTATTTGCGGTGCTCTCGCGCCGTGAGGACAGACCCTTTCCTTCCATGAGTTGGTGGGGCGTCGTACTCTCGGCCGTTGGCATCTTTATGGGTGGCCTCATCCTGACCTACGCGCTAGTAACGATGGTCATTCCCATGACGAACGACCCTGCTTACTATCAGGAAATGAAAACCTTGTACATGAACACCTATGGCATCAATCTGGATGAACTTTGGGGCATCCAATAACCGCGGAGAACGAGACTGTGAAAACACCTGCAAAATGCGTACTCTTAAAAAACACGGCCAAGACCGTCATGGCGGGAAAATATTACTTTAGCATCATGACCCTGATCTTTGCGGGCATGGTAACGCTCCTGTTTAACCGCTTTACCACGAACCTAAACACCCGCGTCTGTCAGGAACTGATGAAGCTGCTTGGGCTAAAGGCAAACAGCACCGTGATCATCGCTGCATCCTACGTGTTGCCGTTCTTTTTATCCATCGTGCTAAACGTCCTGCAGATCGGGCTCTGCCTGTTTTTCCTAAAACTGGTCACCAATGAGCCGCTTTATACCTTCGAGATCCTGTATGGCTATTATCATGACTTTGGAAAGTCCTTCCGCCTGTCTTTTGTGCTGACGCTCCTTTCCTTTGTCTGCTTCCTGCCGACGGATATTCTCATGGATTTCCGGAACAGTAAACTTCCGATCAGCACGGAGCTTCTCCTCGGCCTTGCCGCCGCGCAGATCCTCCTGCTACTCATCTTCTTCCCGATCTCCCTCGCGCTGTCGCAGGTTTACTACATCATGCTCGACTATCCTGACCTTTCCGCATCGGAGATCCTAAAGCTTAGCATGAAGATCATGAATGGCAAAAAAAAGCAGCTGTTCTACGTACAGCTGAGCTTCCTTCCTTTATTCTTCGCAGGCGTTCTAAGCTTCGGCATCGGCCTTTTTTGGGTGATCCCTTACCGGAGCGCGACCATGGCGCTGTATTACCTCGACGTCATGAAACCTTCGCAGACTACAAATTCCTAAATCTCACAAAAGCAAAGCCCCTTGGCAGGATGACCGCCAAGGGGTTCTTTTTCTTCTTATTCTTCTCCCTGCGACTGAGACTTGGGCTGACCCATGCTGAGCCACTTTAAGTACCCGTTCATGAAGGGATCCAATGCGCCGTCGAGCACCGCATCCACGTTACCCGTCTCCACGTCAGTTCGAAGGTCCTTCACCAGCTTATAGGGCTGAAGAACGTAGGAACGGATCTGGTTGCCAAAACCAATCTCCTTCACCTCGCCGCGAATGTCGGAAAGCTTCTCTACGTTCGCCTCCTGCTTTAAGAGGAACAGCTTTGCCTTCAACATCTGCATGGCCTTGTCCTTATTCTGGAACTGGCTACGCTCGTTCTGACAGGTGACCACCGTACCCGTAGGGATGTGCGTGATACGGATCGCAGAGGAGGTTTTATTGATGTGCTGACCGCCCGCGCCGCTGCTTCGATAGGTATCGATGCGCAGATCCTTTTCATCGATGTCTACGTCGAGGTCCTCTTCGATCTCCGGCATAACGTCGAGAGAAACAAAGGAGGTCTGGCGCTTGCCCTGCGCGTTAAACGGGGAAATTCTGACCAGTCTGTGTACGCCCTTTTCGGACTTTAAGTATCCGTAGGCGTTGATGCCGTTCACCTGGAAGGTGACGGACTTGATCCCGGCTTCATCGCCGTCGAGGAAATCGAGTACCTCCACGCTAAAGCCCTTGCGCTCTGCCCAGCGGGTGTACATGCGGTAGAGCATGCTGCACCAGTCGCAGCTTTCGGTACCGCCCGCGCCAGCATTGAGCTTTAGGATTGCATTATTCTTATCATATTCTCCGGACAGGAGCGTGCTGATGCGCAGCTCCTCGTATTCCGAAATGAACTCGTCCAGCTCTGCCCGGATCTCAGGGATCATGGACGCGTCATTCTCTTCGTAGCCCATCTCAATGAGCGTTAAGATGTCATCATACTGGGTGGCCAGCTTATGGCACTCCTCCACCACGTCCTTCAGGTTCTTGAGTTCCTTCATCTTGAGGTTCGAGCGATCGGGGTCATCCCAAAAGCCCGGCGCCTCCATGTCCATCTCAAGCTCTTCGATCCTCTTCTCCTTACTGTCAAGGTCCAGGGAGGCCTGTACCTCCGCCAGAGGCTTTTCGTACGTGAGGATCTCGGATTTCATTTGATCTAGTTCAACCACAAATCTTACCTACCTTCTTAAGCCTTACGGCCGCAGCACTGCTTATACTTCTTGCCGGATCCGCAAGGGCAGGGATCGTTGGGATATACCTTCGCGGCCTGACGCATCTTCGGCGCCTTCGCCACGGTGTCATCCTTATTGGTACCCGTTACCTTTGCCACCTGCTCACGCTCCACCTTCTGCTCCACCTTTGCGTGGAAGAGGATGCGGACGGTCTCCTCGCGAATGTTCTGGGTCATCTCGTCGAACATCTCATAGCCGGCCATCTTATACTCTACAAGGGGGTCCTTTTGGCCGTATGCCTGCAGGCCAATGCCCTGACGCATCTGCTCCATGTTGTCGATGTGATCCATCCACTTACGGTCGATCACCTTCAGCAGAATCACGCGCTCAAGCTCACGGATCGCTTCGGGCTCAGGGAACTCAGCCTCCTTGCTCTCATAGAGCTTTACGGCTTCTTCCTTCAGCTGCTGCTTTAAGTCATTCTTCTTACGCTTCTTCAGTCTCTCAAGTCCTACGGGCTCCAAGGGGATCGTAGGAAGCAGAAGGCTGTTGAGCTCAGTGTAATTCCAGTCCTCGGCACCCATGTCGTCGTTAATGCAGATGTCCACGGAATTCTCTACGATGTCCTGGATCATCTTATAGATCACGCCACGCATGCTCTCGCCGTCCAAAACGCGGCGACGCTCGTCATAAATGATCTGTCTCTGCTCGCTCATGACGCGGTCATACTCTAACAGATTCTTTCTGATGCCAAAGTTGTTATTCTCGATCTTCTTCTGTGCGGACTCAATGGATGCCGTCAGGGACTTATGTGCAATCTCCTGACCCTCGGGCACGCCCAGTGCGGTAAAGATCTTGATCAGACGTTCAGAACCGAACAGTCTCATCAGATCGTCCTCAAGGGAGATGTAGAACTTGGATTCACCGGGGTCTCCCTGACGACCGGAACGACCACGCAACTGGTTATCGATACGGCGGGATTCATGACGCTCGGTACCAATGATCTTAAGGCCGCCTGCAGCCTTTGCTTCCTCGTCCAGCTTAATATCCGTACCACGACCAGCCATGTTGGTGGCGATGGTCACGGCGCCGTGGATACCGGCATCTGCAACGATCTCAGCTTCCATCTCATGAAATTTAGCGTTCAAGACCTTATGGGCGATGCCGCGCTTGGAAAGGCGTCTGGAAAGCTCTTCACTGGCATCGATGTTGATGGTACCAACGAGGACGGGCTGTCCCTTTGCGTGTGCTTCCTCAACGGAATCGCAGATCGCGCGGAGCTTCTCCTCTCTGGTCTTGTAAACGGCATCCTGCAGGTCCTGACGGATCACGGGACGGTTCGTAGGGATCTCGATAACGTCCATGCCGTAGATCTCACGGAACTCGTTCTCCTCGGTCAGTGCCGTACCGGTCATGCCGCACTTTTTCTCAAATAAGTTAAAGAAGTTCTGGAAGGTAATGGTTGCAAGGGTCTTGGACTCACGCTTCACCTTCACCTTCTCCTTAGCCTCGATGGCTTGATGCAAGCCGTCGGAATAGCGTCTGCCGGGCATGATACGACCGGTAAACTCGTCGACGATCAGCACCTGATTGTCCTTCACCACGTAGTCCTGATCGCGGAACATGAGGTTGTGCGCGCGCAGAGCCAGGATGATGTTGTGCTGGATCTCAAGGTTTTCGGGATCCGCATAGTTTTCGATGTGGAAGAAGCGCTCTACCTTCTTCACGCCGTCGGCGGTCAGGTTGATGACCTTATCCTTCTCATTAACGATAAAGTCACCAGTCTCCTGCTGCTCAATGCCCATGATGGCATCCAGCTTGGAGAGATCCTTCATGTCGGCGCCGCGCTTCATCTGGCGCGCTAAGATATCGCACATCTCGTAAAGGGAGGTGGACTTTCCACTCTCACCGGAAATGATCAGAGGGGTTCTCGCTTCATCGATGAGTACGGAGTCGACCTCGTCGATGATCGCAAAATGAAGACCGCGCAGAACGAGCTGTTCCTTGTAGATGACCATGTTGTCACGCAGGTAGTCAAAGCCAAGCTCATTGTTGGTCACGTAAGTGATGTCGCACTGGTAAGCCTGCTGTCTCTCCTCCTGCGTCATGGAGTTGAGCACCACGCCAACTTTAAGGCCCAGGAACTCATGCACCTGACCCATCCACTCCGCGTCACGCTTTGCCAGATAGTCATTGACTGTAACGACGTGTACGCCCTTTCCCTCCAGCGCGTTTAAGTACGCGGGAGCGGTGGACACGAGGGTCTTACCTTCACCAGTTTTCATCTCGGCGATACGCCCCTGATGCAGGATGATGCCGCCGATGAGCTGCACGCGATAATGCTCCATGCCAAGCACGCGTCTTGCGGCCTCGCGAACGGTCGCGAATGCCTCGGGAAGCAGGTCGTCGAGCGTCTCCCCATCCGCAAGTCTCTTCTTGTATTCCGTCGTCTTTGCGCGGAGCTGCTCGTCAGAGAGGGCCATCATGCCGTCGCGCAGGGACTCGATCTTATCCGCGATCGGGTAAACGCGCTTTAACTCTCTTTCGCTGTGCGTTCCAAATATCTTTTCAACGATCTTCATTTCTTTTCCTTATCTCTTTCGCAGATGGACTGCGTTATTTTCAATAAACACCAAAGGCTATTTTAACAGATTTCACGATGGGTTTCAATAAAATCTATGTTAAATAAATATGAACAAGCCCTGGTCTTATTCTAAAACCTATTTCTTGAAGAGGGTGTTCAGGAGGCCTCTTCTCAGGATCTGACCGCCGGTGCTGATCAGCTGGGTTTCGATCTTTGCCTTGCGGCGCTCGGCAGCGGCATCCTTCTTTTTCTTTGCAGCCTCTTCCGCTTTTTCCTTTTTCTTCTTGGCTTCCGCCTCTTCCTTTTCCTTGCGCTTGCGCTCTGCCTCTTCTTCCTTCTCGCGCTTCTTGCGGGCTTCTTCCTCTTCCTTTGCCTTCTGCTTCTCCCACTCCTCGCGTTCCTTCTGAAGCTGGGCGCGCTCAGCCTCGAGCTTTGCCTCTTCCTCTGCCTTCTCACGCTGCTTTGCAAGAAGCTCGTAAGCGGACTCGTTGTCCACCATGGTGTCATACTTGTTCATGCCGTCCGCGCGCATCATCATGCGTCTGGTGGCATCCTCACAGGGTGCCATCAGGCTCTGCGGGCAGATGATCTTCGTGTACTGCACGATCTGCGGAATGCCCTTGTCGTCCAGGAAGGAGGTCAGTGCCTCGCCAACGCCGAGCTCCATGATCACGTCCTCGGTCTTAAACTCGGGATTTGCACGGAAGGAGCTTGCTGCCGCGCGTACGGCCTTTTGCTCTGCAGGGGTGTAGGCGCGAAGCGCATGCTGTACTCTGTTGGAGAGCTGTGCCAAAACGGAATCGGGAATGTCACTGGGGCTCTGGGTCACGAAATAAATGCCAACGCCCTTGGAACGGATCAGCTTTACCAGCTGCTCGATCTTCTGCACCAAAACCTTCGGTGCGTCCGCAAAGAGCATGTGTGCCTCATCGAAGAAGAATACAAGCTTGGGCTTATCCGCGTCGCCAGCCTCGGGCAGGCGCTCAAAGAGCTCTGCCATCAGCCAAAGCATAAAGCAGGCATAGAGCTTGGGATTGTGCACCAGCTTTACGCAGTCCAACAGGTTGATCATGCCTTTGCCGTACATGTCGGTGCGGATCCAGTCAAAAATGTCAAGGTCGGGTTCGCCAAAGAACAGGTCACCGCCCTGGCTCTCCAGGGGCAAGATTGCACGCAGGATGCCGCCTACGGACTGAGCGGAAATGTTGCCGTAGGTGTTCAGGAACTCATCGCGATGCTCGGAGAGGTAATTGAGGAGTGCCTTTAAATCCTTTAAGTCGATCAGGAGCAGGCCCTTGTCATCCGCGATGCGGAAAGCGATGTTTAGTACGCCCTGCTGCGCCTCGGTCAGGCCAAGGAGCTGGCTTAAGAGGTCTGGACCCATGTCGGAGATCGTCACGCGGATCGGATGACCGTTCTCGCCGTAGATGTCCCAGAAGGTCGTGGAATAGGGCTTGTACTGGAACTGCCCGCGAATGCCGAACTTATCGATGCGCTTTTCCATGCCCTCGTTCTGCGCGCCGGCCGTAGCCAGGCCAGATACGTCGCCCTTAATGTCGCAGAGGAATACGGGCACGCCCGCGTCTGCGAAGGACTCCGCCATCACCTTCATCGTGATCGTCTTACCGGTACCGCTCGCGCCTGCGATCAGTCCGTGTCTGTTACACATGTTTAGCGGCAGATATACTCTCTCGCCGTTTGCCAATCCCATGTAGATCTTACCCTCAGAAAACATACGCTAACCCTCCTATTTTCACGAAAAGCCTTCTCCCAGAGGGGGAAGGCTTTCCTCATTCATGATCTGATTAGTACTGCTTTGCTTCCTCTTCGCCGCGAAGTACGCGAAGTCCGCCCTGTGCAAGCGCAAGAAGCTCGTCCTCGCCGGGATATACGGTAAAAGGCGCAATAAAGCCACATCTCTTCTCGATGGCTTCGCAAACGTCCTTGCCGTATGCGATACCGCCGGTCAGAATGATCTGGTCAACCTTGCCTTCCAGAACGCAAGCCATGGAGCCGATGTTCTTGGAAACCTGATACAGGAATGCTTCCTTGGCCGCCTTAGCTGCCTCGTCGCCTGCATTTGCGCGCTTGGTAACCTCGCGCATGTCGTTGGTGCCAAGGTATGCGTTGAAGCCACCCTTGCCGACGATCTTGGAGTATACTTCCTTCTCAGTGTACTTACCGGAGAAGCACATCTTGATCAGTGCGCCGCTGGGAACTGCACCTGCTCTCTCAGGTGAGAATGCGCCGTCGCCGTCGAGGGCGTTAAATACGTCAACAACCTTGCCGTAGAGATGCGCGCCAACGGATACACCGCCGCCCATGTGAACCACGATGAGGCGCAGGCTGTCGTAAGGCTTACCGATCTCCTTTGCATATCTCTTTGCAACTGCTTTCTGGTTCAGTGCGTGGAACACGCTGGTTCTGGGCAGCTCGGGAACGCCGGAATATCTCGCTACGGGTGCAAGCTCGTCAACTACAACGGGGTCAACGATGAAGGAAGGGATTCCCAGGGAATCACCGATCTCTCTTGCAAGGATGCCGCCGAGGTTAGAAGCGTGCTGGCCCTGCTTGCCGATCACGAGGTCATGCAGCAGCTCGTCCGTTACGGCGTAGGTGCCGCCGGGGATGGGCTTTAACATACCGCCGCGGCCAACAACCATGTCAAGGCTCTTCATGTCGAAATTCTTGCTCTTCAGAAGGTCGGTAATGATCTTCTTTCTGAAATCCTTTTGATCTACGATCGTAGCAAACTGGGAGATCTCTTCGGTCGTGTGACGAAGTGTCTCCTCGAAAAGCAGGGTCTCGTCCTCAAATACGCCAATCTTGGTGGAGGTGGAACCCGGATTAATGATCAAACTCTTGATACCCATTGATGCATCCTCCTAAATCAGATTTATTTATTCAGTTCATGTGCAACGACTGCTGCCAGCGCGATGGAATTTACCTTGGTTTCGAAGGTGTCGGAACGGCTGGTCAGGATCACGGGAACCTTGGTACCAGTTAAGATGCATCCGTTCTTTACGCCGGGTACGGTGTGAACCAGTGCCTTGTAAACCAGGTTGCCTGCGTGGATGTCAGGGAAGAGCAGGATGTCTGCGTCGCCCTGGATCTGGCGGTTCGTAGCGCCCTTGTGCTTTGCTGCCTCGGGATCGATGGCAAGGTCGAGGGACAGAGGTCCGTCAACGATGCAATCCTTGATCTCGCCGTTTGCACACATCTCGGTGAGCTGCTGTGCCTCAACGGTTGCGGGCATCTTAGGATTTACTACCTCAACTGCAGCGAGGGGAGCAACCTTGGGATTTACGATGCCGCATGCGTTACATACGGGCACGGTGTTCTTAATGATGTTTGCCTTATCCTCCAGTGTGGGATAGGTCATGAATGCCACGTCGGTCAGGAATAAGAGCTTATCAAGCGTGGGAATGTCAAACACTGCAACGTGGGAAAGAGGTCCGCCGGTACGAAGGCCAACTTCCTTGTCGAGCACGCTCTTTAAGAAGTTCTTGGTGTCGATCAGACCCTTCATGTACATGTCAACCTCGCCGTCATGCGCCAGCTTAACGGCCTTTAAGGAAGCGGCGATCATGTCGGGCTCGTCGATGATCTGGAAATCATCAATCTTTACGTTAATCTCAGCTGCAATCGCCTTGATCTTCGCCTCGTCACCTACCAAAATCGCATCTGCGATTCCGCGATCCTTTGCCGCGCGAACTGCCTCCAGCACTGCGCTGTCCTGTGCAACGGATACGGCAACCTTCTTCATGCCGCACTCCTTAACCTTTGCAACAATGTCGTCAAAACCCTTTTTCATTTCTATCGTTCCTTTCTATCTTTCTGCCGATCTTTCACGGCACGCTTCATAAAATCATACCATTTTAGGTCGGAAAAGTCAACGTTTACGGGAATCCCTTACAGATACCGCGCCAGCTCGTCAAGCCTGTCAACGCACCCGTACAAAAGCTTAGTAAGTTCCTCAGTGGGCTGCGTTTGGTCCGGTACCATGACTACCTTTAGGCCCGCGCGGTATGCCGCGAGGATCCCGTTGGGCGCGTCCTCCACCGCCATGCAGTCCGAAGGCGAAAGCCCTAACTGCTCGCAGGCATAGAGGTAAATGTCTGGTGAGGGCTTCCCCTCCTTCACCTGGGTCGCGCTGATGATCTTTGAAAAGTACGGGCGGATCCCCGTGAGATTTAAGTACTTCTCCGTTCTCTCCGGAGGCGTTGCCGTGGCAACGGCGGCCGGGATTTCCCGCCGCCGCAACTCTTTCAGTATTTCCTCCGCGCCGGTCTTAAGCTTAACGCCCTCTTTGTCAAGGCACTCCTCCATCATCTCCGTCCGCCTTGCGCGGATCGCGTAATAATCGAGTTCCTCTCCAAACCAGGCCTTTAGCTGCGCCGGTGCAAACGGGCGTCCAAGGCTTCGCATCGAGAGCACCTGTTCGTCCGTCATGTGATATCCAAATTCCGCCATGGCCCTGGGCCAAAAGATGCGGTAATACTTCTCCGTATCGATCAGCGTTCCGTCCATGTCAAACAGTACTGCCTTTATCATGAATTCTCTTCCTGTCTGGCCTCCCATTTTCTTTTGACCTCTGCGGCCCTCGCGATCACCTTTTCCTTCCACTGATCGTCCGGCGCGTCGAGCTGATAGGCGTCAAACCCATACTCGCGGCCGTAGGAACAGATCACGGATTCATCATCCACGTGCAGCGCGATGTGATATCTGCTCGGCACCTTTTGCGGCAGCACGTGCGACTTGCCCGCCTGCACCTCCTTGAGGTGCCTTGTTCCATTGACGATCCCGTCGAAGCATACGCCGTAGTGCCGAAACAGGCCTTCGATGTAGCGCTCCGTGCGGAAGGAGGATGTATAGACCCAAACCTCGTAGCCAAGGTCCTGCAACTCGTTAATGAGGTCCGGCGTGCCGAGGCGCAGGCGCTCTTTAT
>JAFPRF010000043.1 GCA_017400965.1 Lachnospiraceae bacterium | reverse complement strand
GATGGAATCGTTTAAGTCCTGACGAGAATAATTATTATTCTTCTGGAGCTCCTCGATGTCGCCGGTCTGATCAAAGCCTCTGTTAAAGAGCTTGTTCAGCCACCTTCTCTGGATCTCCATGTTCTCGTTGTCGTCCACCTGCTCCAAAAGCAGCGTATTTCTCTGGATCTGGTACTCAAGCTGTTCGATCTCGGCTTCCCTGCTGCCGCCGGAAAGCTCCGCAAGAAGCGTCCCCTTCTTTACGGTATCGCCATCCTTGACGTACACCTTGCTCACCAGCTTACCGCTGACTTCAAAGGAAAGGTTCTCGCCGTTGTACTGCGTATAGGTACAGCGAAGGCCTGCGCTGCTGATGACGTCGCCGCGGGTTACTGCCGCCAGCTTATAGTCTACGTCAGGCGCATCCTGCTCCACGATCACGCGCTTTTCTTCCTCCGGCGCTTCAGTCGTACAACCTGAAAAGGCCGCAGTCATAAAAAGACCTGCAGCCATCAGCATTATCGTTGCTCTGTTTTTCTTATTTTTATACATGGTAACCTCTTCCAACCACTTACAAACCCGTTTACAAAAAACGGATCCCCCGGGCCTTGTTTCGACTTTTTTCCCCCTCATTAGAAAAACGTTTTACCATCGGTCCTCGACCATTTTACAATTTTTCTTTCAAAAATGCTTCTTACATTGTGCTATTTTTTTTACACATGTTGCTTACATTGCTGTTTTCGTTGTAAAAAATGACCATTTTTCTCCATTTGTAAGAGCTACCAATTGGACCGTTTTGTCATATTTGATCAAAGCCTTATAGGAATCCCCCTTGCAAACGATCTCGCAGGCCGTCATTTTGCCATCCTTCCAGGCCATGGAAACCTCTGCATTTCCGACTAGGCGAAGACCCCTGACAAAGCCCTCGCTCCACGCGTCCGGCAAGGCTGGAAGCAGTACGACGCGGTCCTTGCTGCTCTGAACGAGCATCCCTGCGATCGCCGCCGACGCGCCGAAATTACCATCGATCTGGAAGGGCGGATGTCTGTCAAACATGTTGGGGTAGGTCGATTGTGAAAGCATCTTACAAATATGCTCCTGCGCCGCGTTACCATCCCAAAGTTTTGCATAATGATTCATGATCCATGCACGGCTCCAGCCAGTATGTCCGCCACCGTGAGATAATCTCGCCTCCAAGGTCTTTCTCGCCGCCTCCGCGAGCTCCGGCGTTCCGTCCTTGGTGATCTGGTCCGAAGGATACAGGCCGTAGAGCTGAGATACGTGGCGATGGCCAGGCTCTAATTCCTCATATTCTTCCACCCACTCCATGATGCGGCCGTCCGAGCCGATCTTGGTCGGGGGAAGCTTCGGGAGTAGTTCCTCTAATTTATGAAGCAATGCCGTCATGCTTTCGCAGTCGGGGATTTGGACGCTTTGTGCTTCCTCGCCCAAGATTTCCGCGCTCTCCAGGCAGATGGTAAAGAGGTCGCGGAGGATCTGGTTGTCCATGGTGGGACCAAAGCAAACGCACCCGTGGTCTCCGTTCGGGAGCAGATAGGTATTTTCCGGTGAACAGGACGGGTTTGTCACGAAGTACTCACCCCAGGGTTCCAGCGCGTCCACGAAATACAGCGCCGCCTCCGCCATGATCGGGAAGGCTTCTTTCAAAAAGGCTTTATCCGTCGAATACTGATAATGGGTCCAAAGATGGGTGCAAAGCCATGCGATGCCCATGGGCCAATAGGTCGCAGGCAGCCAGAGATCCTGCGGCGCGCAGTCCCCATGCATGTCGGTGTTATGATGCGCAACAATGCCGCGGCACCCGTACATCTCCCGCGCCACCTTTCGGCCGTTTGGCACCATCTTCTTTAATAGAGTAAGGATTGGCAGATGGCACTCGGACAGATTGCAGGGCTCCGCCGGCCAATAATTCATTTCCAGATTGATGTTGATCGTATACTTGGACTCCCAAGGGGGCGTAAAATCCTTATTCCAGATGCCCTGCAGAGTCAGCGGCAGCGTATCAGGCCTGCTGCCCGCGATCATGAGATACCGTCCGTAATCAAATAAGAGTTCCTCGAGGCCAAGGTCCATCTCTCCCGCCTGCACGCGCGCAAGGCGCTCATCGGT
>JAFPRF010000304.1 GCA_017400965.1 Lachnospiraceae bacterium | reverse complement strand
TCGCGAGTATAAACCTTTTCGGACACGTCGTCAAGGCAGGAATCATAGCGGTTTGCGATAATGGCCTGGCTCATCTCCTTGAACTTCGCAAGGTTGTTGACCACTTTGGATCCAAAGAAGGTGGTACCATTCTCAATGGTGGGCTCATAGATCACAACGGTCGCGCCCTTGGCCTTAATGCGCTTCATGACGCCCTGGATACTGCTCTGACGGAAGTTATCGGAATTGCTCTTCATGGTCAGGCGGTATACGCCGACAACAACTTCCTTCTCCTTGGAGGCATCATAGGTGCTGTTTGCCTCGTATGCGCCGGCGATCTCGAGCACGCGGTCAGCAATGTAATCCTTACGGGTTCTGTTGGATTCCACGATCGCAGACATCATGTTCTGAGGTACGGACTCGAAGTTTGCAAGAAGCTGCTTCGTATCCTTGGGCAGGCAGTAGCCGCCGTAACCAAAGGAAGGGTTATTGTAATGGGTACCGATTCTGGGATCCAGGCAAACGCCGTTGATGATCTCTTGGGTCGACAGACCCTTGGACTCAGCGTAGGTGTCAAGCTCGTTAAAGTAGGATACGCGAAGCGCAAGGTAGGTGTTGGCGAAAAGCTTTACGGCCTCTGCTTCGGTAAAGCCCATGAATAAGGTCTCGATGTTGGCCTTTTCAGCGCCCTGCTGTAAGAGGGATGCGAATACCTTTGCCTGCTCGCGGCTGTTTGCATCGCAACCAACGATAATACGGGAAGGATACAAGTTATCATAGAGAGCCTTGGACTCGCGCAGAAACTCAGGGCTAAAGAGAATGTTCTCGGTATGGTACTTCTCTCTGACCGACTGGGTATAGCCAACGGGGATCGTCGATTTAATGATCATGGTTGCCTTCGGATTTACCTTCAGGACAAGCTCGATCACGGCCTCAACGGCGGAGGTATCAAAGAAGTTCTTCTTACTGTCGTAATTGGTCGGAGCAGCGATCACGACAAATTCCGCGTCCTTATATGCCTTTTCGCCATCAAGAGTTGCGGTCAGGTCGAGTTCCTTCTCTGCGAGATATTTCTCAATATAATCATCCTGGATCGGGGACTTACGATTATTGATCATGTCCACCTTTTCTTTGATGATGTCGACTGCGGTAACGGTATTATGCTGTGCAAGCAAGGTCGCGATGGAAAGACCTACGTATCCCGTGCCGGCTACGGCAATCTTATATTTCTTGCTCACGGGAATCTTATTGCCCGCGTCATCCTGGAACAGGGAGGTGATGTCAAACTCCAATACGTCGCCCAATGCCTGTAACTGGGAGATGGTCGGCTCATACTCTCCCTTCTCAAGGCGGCTGACGGAGGTGCGGTGCATACCGGTCTTCTCGGCAACTTCCTCCATGGTAAGCTTCTTTTCTTTACGCTTAGCGGCAACGGTTGTCGCCAGCAACGACATAGATAACTTTTTCATAGCGTCTCCTTTGCTTAAATGTTCATCTGAATAATACTAACATAATGCAACAGGAAACAGATGTCAATAAAAATATCGAAAATGTTTGAAATTACAGTATTACAATATCTGAATGTCATTTACAGTAACATACCATATTGGCTACGCGTCGATAAAGTCATTCTAAATGACATAAAAAAGGAGCTCGGTCACCCGAACCCCTTCTCTTTTAATGATATTGTATTTTATCTTTGTTCTTCAAGCTCATGATCTGCAGCATCAGTCCGTTGTTGTACATGATCCTGTATAATCCTTCGTTGAATCCGAAGATCTTATACTTAAGCCACAGCTCATTGTGCTCTTTGCGTCCGAAGGACTTGTTTACAACTTCCTTGTACGCTTTCTTGAGCTCTTTATATCTCTCGCGGTTGAACTTTACAATAAAGTCTGCTTCTCTGTAGGCTCTAAACAGTGAGTTCGTGATGGAACCAAGGAGCTGTTGCGAGCAATCCTGCCAACCCACACTGTTAAAGTAGTTGCAGATGTCGAGCTGCGCTTCTACGCCGTCGAGGTGCTTGATGGAAAAGCGGCCCATGATACTGTCCGGACGCTGCAGGTAATAATACAAAGGCTCATTCGTTACGTAAATCGAATCACACTGCTCGATCAAGGCCTTGATAATGAAGTTATCCTCCATGCACTTGCCCTGCGTATAACGAATTTCCTTAAAGATCTTTGCGCGATAAATCTTGTTCCACGCCACGGCGCTAAAGACGCGATAGTCGGACTCGCAGAAAAGCTTCCAGAAATCCTTGTGCGTGATCGACTTATTCCAAGGGATCTTATGGTGCTCGTAGACATTGCCGTTCTTCTCGACATAATCATACTCACAGATAACCAGATCCGCGTTGCTCTTCTTCTGCAGAGTCAGAAGCGTCTCGAGATAAGTCGGCTTAATGTAATCGTCACTATCGATAAAGCAGATGAAATCGCCCTTACAGACATCGAGTCCGGCGTTTCTGGCCGACGAAAGACCACGGTTATTCTTATGAATGACCTGAATACGGTCATCCACTGCAGCATAATCGTCGCAGATCTGCGGACTGCCGTCTGGTGAACCATCATCTACCAGGATCAGTTCGAAATTCGGATAGGTCTGACACCGAATGGATTCTATGCACTTTGCCAAATATGCCTCAACCTTAAAGACGGGCACAATCACGGAAATTAGGTCGCCCACAGCAATCATCCCCTCGTTGCAAGTTGTAAAAAAGTTTAAAACTTTACATAAAAAAGATACCACAAAATTCGAACATAATCAAGAAAAATCACAAAATATTGTGGCTTTTGTGCAAGAAATAGAAACGAAACCACACATTATAGTTTTTCAAAGCTGCTAAAAAAGCAGCCCCATTACGGAACTGCTTTTTGACTGATTTGATTAAAGATGGCTCGGATGATAGGTCGTCACGATTTCCTTTACAAGACGCCTGATCTCCTCGTCATTATTGTAGCTGGCATCTGCCAATGCTTCCAAATGATTCATGAACTCCACCATGTCGAAGGCGATGGGCTTACCGATGTGGATCAACTCGTTTGCGGTACGCTCAATGCCCTCTTCCGCCATGAGCTTCTCCTCGTAGAGCTTCTCGCCGGGGCGAAGACCGGTGTACTGAATCTTAATGTCCACGTCAGGTTTGTAGCCGCAAAGCTTGATCAGGTTTCTCGCCAGAGTATCGATCTTTACGGGTTCACCCATGTCGAGGACGAAGATCTCGCCGCCCTTTGCATAGGTACCTGCCTGAAGCACAAGGCTTACGGCCTCAGGAATCGTCATGAAGTAACGAATGATGTCGGGATGTGTTACGGTTACGGGACCGCCCTTTGCGATCTGCTTCTTGAACAGAGGGATCACGCTTCCGTTACTGCCAAGTACGTTACCGAATCGCACTGCCACAAACTCGGTTCTCGTAGTGATCTTCGTGTTCATGAAGAGCTTCTCAGAATTGGTCTCGTCGTTATGACCGCTCAAGTTCGGCAGAATGTCATGCTTACCTTCTCTGCTGATGAAGTCCATCGACTGGATGACCATCTCACAAAGACGCTTGCTGGCCCCCATGATGTTGGTCGGGTTTACGGCCTTATCGGTACTGATGAGGACAAAACGCTTTGTGCCATAGGTCATAGCCGCGCAAGCGGTCTTATAGGTACCGATCACGTTGTTCTTAATGGATTCGCAAGGGCTGGTCTCCATCAGAGGCACATGCTTATGCGCTGCTGCGTGATATACGATCTCGGGTCTGTATTTCTCAAATACGGAATTCAGTCTTCTGCTGTCGCGTACGGAACCGATCAGTACGGTCAAGTTCAGATTGGAATAGGTGCTGCGAAGCTCCTGCTCAATGTCGTATGCGTTATTCTCGTAAACATCGAAAATGATCAATCGCTCGGGGTTATGGCCTGCGATCTGTCGGCAGAGCTCGCTACCGATGGATCCGCCGCCGCCCGTTACCATGACAACCTTGCCCTCGATGCTGTTGAGGATCTCGGTGAGGTTAACCTTGATGGGATCTCTGCCGAGCAGGTCTTCCACGGCAACTTCCTTCATCTTGCTTAAGGAAACATCGCCAGTCAGGAACTGGTACATGCCGGGGAGCATCTTCATCTCACAGCCGGTCTCCTTACAGATGTCAAGGAGGTCTCTCGTCTGGGCTTTGGATGCGCTGGGCATTGCGATCAGGATGGTATCGATCTGGTATTTGTCAACGGCGGTCATGATGTCATCTCTGCCACCATAAACGGGTACGCCGTCAATGTTTCTGTGCCATTTGTTCTCGTTGTCATCGATGAAGCAGCAAACCTTGTAATCGATCTCTTTCGCGTGGTAGATGTCGCGAAGGAGCACCTGACCAGCCTCACCGGCACCGATGATCATGACCTTCTTTGTAAAGGTCTTTGTGTTGCGCTTGCTTCTCTCGAGGGATACGAATCTGTAGAAGAAACGGATCACGGTCGTAAAGAAGAACTGCAGGATCACGCCAAAGAAGTAATAGGCAAAAGGCATTCGCTTAAATAGGAAGGAAATGCCGACAACCTGTAAAACAAAGGTGATCGCATTCGCGGAAAACAGACGAAGTAATTCGTTGTAGCTAGCGAATCGCCAAATGCTTTGATATAGGTAATGCGAGGCAAATACAAAAAGCACGATTCCGGTATAAATCGGAATAAACTTCATCGCTGCATCCATATATTCTGTAGGGATTGAGGAATATTGGAAATCGAATCTTGCCCAAAGACCAAATAAATAGGAAACGTTTGCGAACAGTACGTCATAAACGGCCATGAGCACGGCGAGTACCTGCCAGTGTTGAATTCCTTTGCACTTGCATCTCTTACCGGATTTTTTGCTTTCAGCTTTGGAATCTATATTTTGCTCAGTCTTTTTTGTGTTGTCTTCCATGGATTTTCCCGCCCGTCATCATCAAATCTTCTTATAGATTTGCGTAATTGTTAATATTATAAATGCTCACTTTACTTTAGTCAATCGATAAACCCAAAATGATGGTTAAATTTTTAACATTTTTTTGTATATTTTGACATAAAAACACCCAAGCGGCGGATATGCCACTTGGGTGCGATTAATTCTTGCCTTATTCCTCTTCTGCTTTCGAAGGGAGTTTGTAGAATACGATACAGTTCGGTACGTTCACCTTCATGGGTGCGCCGTTCATGATCATGGTGTGCTTATCGAGGTCGATGCTGAAGAAGGTCATGGCATTGGTCTCATGGTTCAAGCTTACCAGGAACTTGTTGTTCGGGAAGATCTCTGCATCCTTCGGATACTCTCCACTAATAGGCAGGCAGAAATTCTTGGTCAGGATACCAGTCTTCTGATCTACGTCATAAACCACAACGCTGTTATCACCTGCGTTGGAGCTCAGCAGATACTTATAATCGGAAGAAAAGCTGAGCGCAGAAGCTGCATTGTTGCTGCCCTTCGGCATGGACGTGGTCTCGATGGTCTGGATCTTATCAAACTTCGGGCTGCCTTTCTTGAACTCGTAGCGATAAACGTCGATGAAGCACTTCCACTCATGAACGATGTAAATGAACTTACCGTTCTTGGAAATCTTAATGTGACGAGGCGCGGATTCCAGCTCAGAACGAAGAATATCAGCCAACTTAACGGTACCGCGGGTTACGTCAAATTCATAAACGTTGACGTGGTCCATGCCTTCGTCTGCAACCAGGCAGTAACGATTGTCATGAGTCATACGTGCGCAATTGATGTGAGGGCGGAAGTTACGTTCGATGCCGCTGCCAAGGCCTTTATGGTACACTTCGTCAGTGATCTCGCCGATGCCGCCATCTTCCTTCAGCTTTAATATGGTAAGTTTACCGTCGTGATAACCAGCCACAAAAAGGTATCCGTCCGTGTAATCGGTGGAGACATAGCAGCCACGCATGCCATTGATGGAACCGAAATTGATGAATTTCAGACTTCCATCAGGCTGGATCTTATAAGCCTCAACCCCCATGTCAGTGATGGAATATAGATACTTTCCATTATGAGAAATGCTCACGTAGGAGCTGTTTGTGATCTCGACCTTATCCTTCTCGCTAAAACGCCCCTTCTCCATGTCAACGTCATAAATCTTGATGCCGTGACGGTCGCCCTGCGTATAGGTTGATACATATGCAACATATTTGTCTTTTGCCATAACTGAAATGCCTCCTTATAAAAGTCCGAAATACCATGAGTATTCTAGCACTTACGGCCCTTATTTTCAAGTGGTTGACGATAAAATCGGTGCTTCTTTTTCTTCGATTTTGGATGTTGTTTCCGGCTCATTAATCGGTAAGGTTTCGCTTACGTAAAGTGCAACGGTTCTGGGACCGATCGTTACCGCATCCGCTGTCGGCTCACTATCCGCTCCATTTTCTGATGTGGCGAATAAAAGCTTCCATTTCTTGCCCTTTTGGAGTCTCGGAAGGCCGAGCTTATGGGGCTCCCAATGCATGTTTAGCCCGAGATACAGGAAATCAAAGTCGTTCTCATTTACTTTTACGGTTGCATCTTTGCCATAAAGTCCGCAGTACATGATGCCAAGCTGCCTGCTATAGTTCTCGAGCTGAGGCCTCCAGGCTGTTTCACCATGAAATGACAGATCTGGATAACCACAGGAAATTGAATCCATCAGCTTCGCTTCTTCCGACGGATGCAACACTGGATTTGCCATGCGGATTGCAATGAGATTCTTGAAAAAATCTAAGATTTCCGCATTTTTCTCGGCCAGGTTCCAATTAAGCCATGTAATTTCATTGTCTTGGCAATAAGGATTGTTGTTGCCCTTTTGGGAATTTCCGAATTCATCTCCCATGAAAATGCGAGGCGTACCTTGGGACAACAGGAGCATGCAAAGCGCATTCTTGATCTGGGTCAAGCGAAGTTCTCTGATCTTTTTCTTTCGGGACGGCCCTTCCTCGCCGCAGTTCCAGCTGCAGTTGTAATCCGTGCCATCATGGTTGTCCTCGCCATTCGCTTCATTGTGCTTGAAATCGTAGGACACCATATCCATTAGGGGAAAGCCCCAATAGGTGGTCATGTAATTGATCTTGGCAACCGCCTGCGGCACACCTTTGACTTGATAAGTCATTGCGGATACAAGCGCCTCTTCACCCTTAAGGAATCGCCTGCCTTCGTACATAAAGTCATCTCGAACAAGACCAAGGTTTTTATATTTCGGCGCATGACGCCTGCCATAGATGCTCTCCGTATCCATCTGATAATACCAAAGCTTTGTTTCGGAAAGCTCTGGATCTCTGGCGATCAACTCGGCCGGGAGATTTTCGCCGATCAGATGAAAACCGTCCGCGTGATACTCTTCCACCCAAAAGCGAAGAATCTGCGGAATCTCCATGGGATTGAGTTCCTTGGGAAAATAAAACTGCAGGATTGCTTCCATGCCGTTTTCGTGAAGGCTGCGGATCATGTCCTTGCATTCAATTACGGGATCCTTTATAGCATACGCCGCTTTTGGTGCATAATAAAAACCTTCCGTATAGCCCCAATAATTCAGCTTTTGCGGTTCACGCTGTGCATCCTCCCATTGTGCGGAGGTTCTAGCCAGCTCAGCAAGCTCTGTTACGGTTCTGGCCTCTGTTTGCATGCCGTTATGCAAAGCGCGACTTAAAATCGGTCTTTCATTGAATTCATAAATCGGCTGAAACTCCAATGTGGTTACGCCAATGCTCTTGAGGTAAGGAATCTTTTCAATCAGGCCCAGGAATGTCCCGCGATTCTTGACGTTTGATGAGGAATGCTTGGTAAAACCGCGCAGATGCAGGCAGTAGATCAAACTTTCATTGTATGGAATCTTGGGATTTTTTGTTCCTTTCCAGTCGTAAACGTGATCATCCAAAACTGCATAAATGTCTTCAGAGGATTTCGGCTCACCGTATTTCTTTGCCTGCAGATAGGCTTTGCCAAATTTGTCAGGTACGCGCTTTTCGCCTTCGATGAATTGATAAGTCAAGTTATCCTTCGCTTTTGCTCCGAGCTCGTCCGTGTCGATGCT
>JAFPRF010000303.1 GCA_017400965.1 Lachnospiraceae bacterium | reverse complement strand
GCGGATCCTTTTCTCGCGGAGCATGAAGAAGGATAAGTCCAAGTATTTTGGACCGTACACCAGCGCCGCGGCGGTGAAGGATACGATTGAGTTATTGAATAAATTATATCAACTGCGGACCTGCAATAAGAATCTGCCGCGTGACATTGGGCTGGAGAGGCCATGCCTGAATTATCACATTAAGCAATGCCTTGCGCCCTGCCAGGGGTACGTAAGTAAGGCAGAGTATCGAAAGCAAGTGGACGGCGCAATGGAGTTCCTAAACGGCAACTACGCGCCGATCCTAAAGGATTTGGAACAGAAGATGCGGGCACATTCCGAGAACCTAGAGTTCGAGGAAGCGGCGAATTTCCGCGATCTGTATAATAGCGTAAAGTCGGTTGCGCAAAAGCAAAAGATCACGGATTCCGATGGCGAGGACAAGGACGTGATCGCGATGTACCAGGAGGGCACGGAGGCCGTGGTACAGGTCTTCTTTGTACGCGACGGAAAGCTTCTTGGAAGAGAGCATTATTACATGACGCACGTTTCAGATTTGCCGGGAGAAGAGCTTCTCGGCGAGGGGGATCTGGAAGCCTTTCAGGAGGCGCGCAAGGCGGTGAAGGCGGAGACGCTGCGCCAGTTCCTGCAGCAGTTCTATGCGGGGACGCCTTTTATCCCGAGGGAGATCATGCTCCAGTATGAGGTCGAGGACCAGGAGCTGATCGAGCAGTGGCTCACGAGCCGTAAAGGCGCGCGCGTGTACTTACGAGTGCCGAAGATCGGCAGTAAGGAAAAGCTCGTAGAGCTCGCGGCGCAGAATGCAAAGCTGATTCTGGATCAGGACAGAGAGCACCTAAAGCGCGAAGAAGGACGGACCATCGGGGCCGTGAAAGAAATTGCGGCGATTTTAGGACTGAGTGGCATCGAGCGCATGGAGGCCTTCGATATCTCGAATACGAATGGTTTTGAGAACGTGGCGTCGATGATCGTTTTTGAAAAGGGCAAGCCAAAGCCCAGCGATTACCGTAAGTTTCGGATCAAGACCGTTGCGGGTCCGGACGACTACGCCTGCATGCGCGAGGCCTTGACTAGGCGCTTTTCCCATGGCCTCGATGAGGCGAAGGAGTTGCGTAAGAAGGGCATGGATGAAAAACTCGGCAGCTTTACGAGATTCCCGGACCTTCTTATGATGGACGGCGGCCGCGGCCAGGTGAACATTGCGCTGGAAGTACTGAATGAGTTAGGACTGCACGTGCCTGTATGCGGCATGGTCAAGGACGACCACCACAGGACGAGAGGCCTGTATTTCAATAACGTGGAACTCCCCATCGACACGCATTCCGAGGGCTTTAAGCTGATTACAAGGGTGCAGGACGAGGCGCACCGCTTCGCCATCGAGTATCACAGGTCGCTGCGCGGCAAGGCGCAGGTAAAGTCCGTGCTCGAGGAGATCCCGGGCGTTGGACCCGCGAGACGAAAAGCGCTGATGCGAAGGTTCGGAAGCCTCGAGGAGATCCGGAATGCGAGCCTTGAAGAGCTCATGGAATTACCAGAAATGAATGAAAAAGTGGCACAGGAAATACTAGCCTATTTTCAAAAAACGTGATACGATGAAAAGTACGGATGAGCCGCATTTGGCTCAGACTTCCGCATTCATGAAGAGATAGGAGAATACTATGGCAAGCGTAAGTTTAAGTCGCGTGATCGAGAAAATGAAGCTGGAAAACGTTACGCCGGAGATCGACATCCGTAAGATCAAGGTAACGCAGCCCGACATTAACAGACCTGCACTGCAGATGGCAGGCTATTTTGAGCATTTCGATGCAGCCAGATTACAGGTCATCGGATTCGTGGAGTATTCCTACATGGGAGGCCTCGCTGACGAGAGAAAGCGCGAGGTGTATGACCAGCTGCTGAGCTATGAGACCATTCCCGGCGTCGTATTCTGCAGAGAGCTGCAGCCGGACGCGATCTTCCTCGAGATGGCCAATAAGCATAAGATCCCCGTTTTCGTTACGAAGAAGTCCACTTCCGCGTTCATGGCGGAGATCATTCGTTGGCTGAACGTAAAGCTGGCGCCCTGCATTTCCGTGCACGGCGTTTTGGTCGACGTATACGGCGAAGGCGTTCTGATCACGGGTGAGAGCGGCATCGGTAAGTCTGAGGCTGCGCTGGAGCTGATCAAGCGTGGACACCGTCTGGTGACGGATGACGTGGTAGAGCTTCGAAAGGTGAGCGACGATACCCTGATCGGTTCCGCACCTGACATCACGAAGCACTTCATCGAGCTGCGCGGCATCGGCATCGTTGACGTAAAGGCCCTCTTTGGTGCTTCCTCCGTAAAGGAGACCCAGTCCATCGACCTTGTTATTCGCTTGGAGGATTGGGACAAGGATAAGGATTATGACCGCCTTGGCCTGGAGGAGAATTACACGGAATACCTTGGAAATAAAGTGGTTTGCCACAACATTCCCATTCGTCCCGGCCGTAACCTCGCCGTGATCTGTGAATCTGCGGCTGTTAACCATCGTCAGAAGAAGATGGGTTACAATGCAGCGCAGGAGCTTTACGCGAGAGTGCAGCAGTCCCTTGCGAAACGTCGCGATGAAGAGGACGAGGATTTTTTCGAGAACGGTGATTGATATTTAGGAGGAAAATGACATGTACGCATTTGGAGTAGATATCGGCGGTACGACCGTAAAGCTGGGCCTGTTTGATCAGGACGCAAACATATTGGATAAGTGGGAGATCCCCACGAGAAAGGAAAACGGCGGCGAGGCCATTTTGCCCGACGTGGCAAAGTCCATCCTTGCAAAGATGCAGGAAAAGGGCATCGAAGAAAAGGACTTAAAGGGCATTGGCGTTGGCGCGCCTGGAGCCGTGGATGACAACGGTACCATGGTAGGCGGCGCCGTGAACCTCGGCTGGGGCGTGCTCAACATTCCTGAGATCCTGCACCAGTTTATTAACGTGCCCGTGAAGGCAAATAATGACGCAAACGTGGCTGCCCTCGGCGAGATGTGGCAGGGCGGCGGCAAGGGCTATTCCAACATGGTAGCCGTAACCCTCGGCACTGGCGTTGGCGGCGGCATCATCGTAAACGGTAAGATCCTGACCGGCGCGACTGGCGGCGGCGGAGAGATCGGTCACATCCACATCGAGGATCATGAGACCGAAGAGTGCGGCTGTAAGAAGAAGGGCTGCCTTGAGCAGTACGCTTCAGCAACCGGCATCGTACGCCTTGCAAAGAGAAGACTCGCAAAGGACGATAAGTATAGCAGCCTGCGCGGCGGCGAGATTTCCGCAAAGACCGTATTTGATGCGGTGAAGGCTGGCGACGCAGTAGCCATCGAGATCGCAGAGCAGTTCGGCGAATACCTCGGCAAGGGCCTCGCAGCAGTGGCAGCCGTAGTCAATCCTGAGGCCTTCGTTATCGGCGGCGGCGTATCTAAGGCAGGCGAGATCCTTCTTTCCTACGTAAAGCCTGCATTTGCAAAATACGTATTCTATCCTTGCGGTAAAGTAGAGTTTAAGCTGGCAACCCTTGGCAATGATGCCGGCATCTTTGGAGCGGCAGCGCTGATCCTGAAGTAAGCAGGGAGAGACGAAGATGGGAAGTGACGCAAGTATTTCGGCGTTAAAAAACATAGTATCCGCGGAGCAGATCCACCTGGCGGAGCCCATGAGCGCCCATACCACCTTTCGCGTGGGCGGGCCGGCAGACTGCCTGGTGGAAATCCGCGACAAAGAGGAACTTCGGAAGATCCGCGCGGTCCTGCAAACAGCCGAGATTCCTTTTTTTGTCATGGGAAATGGCAGTAACCTCCTCGTTAGCGATGAGGGATACCGCGGCGTGATCCTAAAGGTACAATCTTGCATGAACCAGATCCGCGTGGACGGCAATGCCATCATCGCCCAGGCCGGCGCCACCATGGCAGCCGTAGCAAGGGCAGCCCTCGAACATGGCCTCACTGGCCTCGAGTTTGCCTCCGGCATTCCCGGAACCATCGGCGGCGGCATCACCATGAACGCAGGCGCCTACGGCGGCGAAATGTGCCAGGTTGTCAGATCCGTCGAAGTCATCGATGAATCCGGAAGCCTGCGCACCCTCTCCAACGCGGACATGCAATTTGACTACCGCACCAGCGCCATTAAGGATAAGCCCATCACCGTGACCGAAGTCACCTTCGACCTTACCCCTGGAGATCCCGTCCAGATCAAGGCCCTCATGGATGACCTCGCGGCCAGACGCCGCGACAAACAGCCCCTTGAATACCCCAGCGCCGGCAGCACCTTCAAACGCCCCACTGGCAACTTCGCCGGCAAACTCATCCAAGACGCCGGCCTTAGGGGATATGCCGTAAACGGAGCAATGGTCTCTGAGAAACACTGCGGCTTTGTAGTAAATACGACCCCAGGTGTTACGACGGCTGCAGATATCATGCAGCTTATAAGACATATTCAGAAAACCGTAAATGATCAGTTTAACATTAAATTAGAACCCGAGGTCATTTTCCTCGGAGAGTTCTAAAACTTTCGATAACGTAAGTGCCAACCAGCGGGAGGATCTTCTGGAACAATTAGCCGGCAGCACTTAGCGAACCAACGGCCGAAAGGACGAAGCACGAGATTTGAAATCGAGGGCGAGTCCTTGAATGAGGACGGAAGGTGAGCTTAGTGCAGTCCGAGCCGTTCCAGGAGACCTCACGCTGACTGGCACGTAGGACAGCACAAAGGAGGAAACGTATGCGACTCATAATTGTGACGGGCATGAGCGGGAGTGGCAAGACCACTGCGCTAAAGATGCTGGAGGACGCCGGCTTCTACTGCGTCGACAATATCCCCCTCCCCCTCGTGGAGAAGTTCGTTGAACTCTGCGCGGAGCCAGAAAACGAGATCGATAAGATGGTCCTCGGCCTCGACGTGCGCGCCGACCTCCACTTTGAGGACGCCCACGCCATCCTAAAGTCATTAAAGGACAAGGGCTACCCCATTGAAATCCTCTTCCTTGACAGCGACGACAACAGCCTCATCAAACGCTACAAGGAGACCAGAAGACTTCACCCCCTGGCCCCCTACGGCCGCGTGGAAGAAGGCGTGCAAAAGGAGAGACAGATCCTCGAGGAACTCCGCAAGGACGCCGATTACGTGATCGATACCACAAACCTTCTGACCAGAGAACTCAAGGCCGAGCTCGACCACATCTTTGTGGAGAATAAATCCTACAACAGCCTTATGGTCACCGTGAGCTCTTTCGGCTTTAAGTACGGCATCCCCAACGACGCTGACCTCGTCTTTGACGTGCGCTTTTTGCCCAATCCCTACTACATTGACGGCCTGCGCGCAAAGACCGGTAACGACAAAGAGATCCAGGACTTCGTCATGAGCTTCCCTGAATCGGGAGAATTTCTCGATAAGCTCACCGACATGGTACTGTTCCTGATCCCCAATTACGTCAAGGAGGGCAAATACCGCCTCGTCATCGCCATCGGCTGTACCGGCGGCAGACACAGAAGCGTGACCTTGGCCAACGCGTTGTATGAGCGCTTAAAGGACCAGGGAGACTACGGCATCAAGCTAGACCACAGAGACATCAACAACAAACGAGGTTAGACATGTCATTTTCGAGCGATGTAAAGCAAGAATTGGCCGGCCGCATCGCCGGCGCGAGACACTGCCAGCTGGCGGAGCTCGCGGCCATTTTACACTTCTGCGGAGAGTTTGGCAGAGACGCTGACGGCCGTTATACCATAGGCCTTCAGACGGAAAATGAATGGATTGTAAGAAAATGCTTTACATTATTGAAAAAAACATTTAATATAGATACGGACAATTTTGTCGGCGAAGATCAGATGCAGGAAATCTTTCAAAAGATTGGAAACCCGGGAGAACCCGTCAGTGCCCTCCTTTTGAAAAACGCCTGTTGCCAAAGGGCCTTCCTTCGGGGGGCGTTCCTAAGCGTCGGATCCATCAGCGATCCCAGCAAAGCCTACCATCTGGAGTTTGTATGCCCCACGCTGGAAAAGGCCGAGCAATTGCGTGACGTGATCAGGGACTTTGACGTCGAGGCGAAGATCGTGCCGAGGAAAAAATACGAAGTTGTCTATCTCAAAGAGGGTGCGGGAATTGTCGATCTGCTGAACGTGATGGAAGCGCACGTGTCCCTGATGAATCTGGAAAACCTCCGGATCCTAAAGGAAATGCGAAACTCTATCAACCGCAGGGTCAACTGCGAGGCGGCGAACATCAATAAAACGGTGAGCGCGGCGACGAGGCAGATCATGGACATTGAATTCCTAAGAGACCATTACGGACTCTCCAGATTGCCGGCGCAGCTGCAGGAAATGGCGCAGGTGCGGTTGGAAAATCCCGATTGTCCGCTGAAGGACTTGGGAGCGCTGTTGGATCCGCCAGTTGGAAAATCGGGCGTCAACCACAGGCTTCGCAAGCTCAGTGAGCTCGCAGAGTCAGTCAGAAACTAGAACTATTTGGCTTATGTTTTGAAAGGAGCAGTAACATGGTAGTAAAGGACATCCTGGTAAATCTTGAACATGGTCTGGAAGCAAGACCGATCGCACTTCTGGTGCAAGAGGCCAGCAAATATGACAGCAAGATCTATATCCAGTCTAAGGATCGCCGCGTCAATGCAAAGAGTATTATGGGCATGATGACCCTGGCACTGGACAACGGAGAGACGCTGGAGGTATCTGCTGACGGTAGCGACGAGCAGGTAGCAGTCACGGGGATCGAGCATTTTCTGAGCGGACGATAAGCTTAGAACAGGATGATTGGAGGGTATGGCAGAGTCAATGGGGGCGTTGGCTCTGCCTTTGTATATGAAGAAAAAACTATTGTTTGTGTATAATCCCAAGGCAGGGAAGGAAAAGATCCGCGGCAATCTCGCGGACGTACTTGAGATCTTCGCGCGGGAGGACTACGAACTGACGGTGGTTCCCACGAGACGCAAGGACGAGGCGAGAGAGGTGGTCAGGGACCGCGGCGAGGGCTATGACCTGGTGGTCTGCAGCGGCGGCGACGGCACGCTGGATGAGGCCGTGACTGGAATGATCCAAAGCGGTATCAGTACGCCCCTTGGCTACATTCCGGCCGGCAGCACCAATGACTTTGGCGAAAGTCTGGGGCTTTCGAAAAACATGGTGCAGGCAGCGGAGACAGCCGTGACGGGCAAGGATTTCCTCTGCGACATGGGACAGTTTAACGAGGACGTCTTCGTCTACATTGCGGCCTTTGGACTCTTTACGGACGTCTCCTACGAGACGGATCAGGCCATGAAGAACGTGCTCGGACACATGGCGTACATTCTCGAGGGCATGAAGCGACTTTCCAACGTGAAGTCCTTCCCGCTGAAGGTAACGCATGACGGCGAGGTCATCGAGGATGAATTCATCTTCGGCATGATCACGAATTCCCGCTCCGTGGGCGGTTTTAAGAACATTACCGGAAAGAACGTGGAGCTGGATGACGGCTTATTCGAGGTGACGCTGATCAAGATGCCGACTAACCCGGTGGAGCTATCTAACATCATGGGTGCGCTTCTGAACAGAGACATCGATTCGGAGCTGATGTACTGCTTCCGTGCGAGAGAACTTACGGTGGAATCGCCGGAGCCCATCGCCTGGACGCTGGATGGGGAAAACGGCGGCGCACATGAGCGCGCGGTGATAAAAAATCTTCATCAAAGCGTGAGCATTCGCGCATAAAAATTCCTTTTCTTTTTGGAAGTTATATGCTATATTGGTTTAGAAAGAATTTGGTTCGAACGAACATAAAGAAAAAATTACATGGAGGGCAATCAAATGTTAGTTTCCGCAACTGAAATGCTGAAAAAGGCAAAAGCTGGTCACTATGCAGTAGGCCAGTTCAACATCAACAACCTGGAGTGGACGAAGGCAATCCTTCTGACCGCAAAGGAATTAAAGAGCCCCGTGATCCTCGGCGTATCTGAGGGCGCTGGCAAGTACATGGGCGGCTATGACGTAGTCGTTGGCATGGTAAATGGTCTCTTAAAGGACCTCGACATCGACGTTCCCGTAGCGCTGCATCTGGATCATGGTACCGTAGAGGGCTGCTATAAGTGCATCGAGGCTGGTTTCTCCTCCATCATGTTTGATGGTTCTCACTACGCTCTGGAAGAGAACGTACAGAAGACCACCGAACTGGTTGCTAAGGCACACGGCAAGGGAATGTCCATCGAGGCTGAGGTTGGTTCCATCGGCGGCGAAGAGGACGGCGTTATCGGCATGGGCGAGTGCGCAGATCCCAAGGAGTGCAAGGCCATCGCTGATCTTGGCGTAGACTTCCTGGCAGCAGGCATCGGCAACATCCATGGTAAGTATCCCGCAAACTGGAAGGGACTTTCCTTCGAGACTCTGGATGCAGTTCAGCAGCTGACCGGAGATCTTCCTCTGGTGCTTCACGGCGGTACCGGTATCCCCGCTGACATGATCAAGAAGGCAATCTCTCTTGGCGTTGCAAAGATCAACGTAAACACTGAGTGCCAGCTAGCATTCGCAGCTGCTACCCGTAAGTACGTTGAGGCTGGTAAGGACCTTGAGGGCAAAGGCTTCGATCCTCGTAAGCTTCTCGCTCCCGGCTTTGAAGCAATCAAGGCTACCGTTAAGGAGAAGATGGAGCTCTTCGGAAGCGTTGGCAAGGCTTGAATCTAAGAAGAATGAAAAGACCCCGGTGCGAGAGCATCGGGGTTATTTTTTGGCCTTTAAAAGGGAGGATGCCAAGGATCACTCCTTGGCATGTATTATGAAAAAGTTATAATCAAAACAACTGCGGCATTGGTATGTTTTGTTTTCTATGGTTTTAGTATATCGGTTCTTCGTGAAGAAAAAACGTGTTTTAATGAAACAATGTTTAAATGAATTGTGAACAAGTTATGAACAACGGCGGGTCTGGCAAAAAAATACATGCGATTCCCTCAATCGTACATTTCCCTTTGTTTTAGAATGAATTATGATAAAATAAAGTTATGATTGCGACAGGAGGGTATCATGTCGATATTTGTAAATCAGTTGGGATATTACAGACAGGGCGAAAAGCGGGCCATTATGCCTTTTGAGACCAACCAGTTCTGGCTTGTGAACGAGGCGGGAGAGACCTGCTACGAGGGTGAGACGCTGCTCTTTGGCTTTGATAAGTCTTCCGGGGATATGGTGACGGAGGCGGACTTCTCTGAGTATACGCTGCCTGGGCGCTACCGCGTCAAGAGCGTGCGCAATGAAGACGAGCAGGTGATCGCCGAGTATTCCCCTTGGTTCGAGATCGGGGACAAGGTCTATGACAAGCTGGCGTATGACCTGATGAAGGCCTATTATTATCTGCGCTGCGGGTGTGAGCTCACGGAGGAGTTTGCGGGGCCGTACGTACATAAGGCCTGCCACACTGAGAAGGCGCAGCTTTGGGGAGACGAGAGCGTATTGGTAGATGCAACGGGCGGCTGGCACGACGCGGGCGACTACGGACGCTATGTCACGGCAGGTGCCTGCGCGTTATCGCACCTTCTTTACGCCTTTCGCATGTATCCCGCGGCCTTTGAGGGAAGAAGCTACCAGATCCCGGAGAGCGGGAATGGAACGCCGGACATACTAAATGAGTGCCGCTACGAGCTGGAGTGGTTCCTCAAGATGCAAAGAGAGGACGGCGGCGTGTATCATAAGCTGACGACGGCGCAGCATGCACCCTTTGTGATGCCGGAGGAGGATAAGGGCCAACTTTACGTCTTCCAGGTATCGTCAAGTGCAACTGCGGATTTTGCGGCCATTTGTGCCATGGCATCCCAGAGCTTTCGGCCGTATGACGAGGCGTTCTCGGAAAAGCTTTCCAAGGCGGCGCTGAAGTCCTACGCATGGCTGGGGGCCCATCCGGAGTGCATCGCCTTTAAGAACCCCGAAGGAAATGGCACGGGAGAGTATGGCGAGTGGGATGATGCCTCGAACCGCTTCTGGGCAGCCTGCGAGCTTTATTCACTGACGGGCGAAAAGAAGTATCATGAGGATCTTGAGAATTTTTATCGTGAAAGGAACTTCCCCCGTACGGCCCTTGGCTACGGCGAGGTGGGCGGCTTTGGCATGCTGGCGTATCTGCTGTCCAAGCAGGGCAAAAAGATTGAGCTGATGGGGGCATTTTTCCGCGAGATCGTACAGGATGCGGCACAGCGCGTGCGGATCTCTGAGGAGTGCGGCTACGGCGTATCCATGCTGGATTGGGAGTATACCTGGGGCAGCAACATGAACGTGATGCGCCAGGGCATGCTCTTTGCGATCGTGGACTTCTTTGGACTGGAAGATAAGGTGAAGGCAGCTGCGAAGACGGCGGGCCTGCCGCAGAAGCGCTGGAGACGGCCTGGCGAGGTGGAGGAACCCTATGTGCAGGGCATGAGAGAGCCCCGCAGCTGGAGTATGAGAGACCACGCAGCAGCGCAACTGGATTACCTGATGGGCTGTAACGCGCTGGGGATCAGTTACGTCACGGGAAATGGTGAGAATGCTTACAATTACCCGCATCTGCGTCCCGCCTTTGCGGATGGGATCGAGGCGTGCATGCCTGGCATGGTCAGCGGTGGTCCAAACCGTCACAGGCAGGATGAAAAGGCTAAGGAAGTGATCCCCGACGGCACCCCTGCGCAGAAGTGCTTTGCAGATGAAGTGGATTCCTATTCCCTGAACGAGATCACCATCTATTGGAACAGCCCCGCGGTCTTTACGCTGGCGTTTTTGATGGCCAAGGAAATGAATCCGTAAATCTACAAAAAAAGAGCCGAGCTGCTTAAAGCAGTCCGGCTTTTTTTAGTTGCTTTTTCAGTGGCATGCCCAGTGCCATGGCGATGAGGAGCTTTCCAACGTCTCCGGGTATGTAAGGGACAACACCTATCATGAGTGCGGCCTGGAAGGTTAGGTGCATCTGATAGCCAAGCCACAGCGTTCCAAACAGATAGAGCACAAGGGTTCCGAGTACGAAGCCCGCGATGTGCATTGCGAGCTTATCCGGGAAGCGCTCCAAAAACAGTCCGCAGATCAGGGCCAGGAATACGTAGCCAATGATGTAGCCGCCCGTGGGGCCAAGGAGCTTGCCGAAGCCTCCGCTAAAGTTCGTGAAGATCGGTACGCCAAAGGCGCCAAGGAGCACATACAGGATCACGCTGACGGTGCCGAGCTTTAAGCCGAGCACGTACAGTACAAAGTAGATGCCCATGGTACACAGGGTGATCGGTACGGGGCTGATGGGGATCGATACGGCCCAGGGGCCTAAAATCGCTATAATGGCGGTCATCAATGCAGTGATCGCCATTTCTTTTGTCGAAAAAATCGTCTTAGTCATTTGCTTCACCTTCTTTAGCTTCCTCTTCTTAGTCGAACTCGCCAGTCATGTATCTCGCAACAATGCTTTGAATTCTCTCGCTGGGATTGAGGAGATCGCTGATGGAGCTGTCATGGTTCAGGGTGTCGATGATGTAAGCGATGTACTTGCTGAGGTCGCAACTGATGTACCACTTTCTCTTCAGGAGCTCGGGCGTCTGGTAGATCAGGTTCGTGGTCAGGATGCGGGTAATAATGCCGCTTTCGAAGGCCTTGTCGAACTTATCGAGTCCGCTGGTGAACAGACCGAAGGTGGAGAAGACGAAGATGTTCTTAGCCTTTCTCTCCTTTAAGGCGCTGGCAACTTCGAGTACGGATTCACCGGAGGAGATCATGTCGTCGATGATGATCATGTCCTTGCCCTCCACGGAGGAGCCGAGGAATTCGTGTGCAACGATGGGGTTACGGCCGTTCTCGATCTTAGTGTAGTCGCGTCTCTTATAGAACATGCCCATGTCGAGGCCAAGCACGTTGGCGATGTAGATGGCACGCTTCATGCCGCCTTCATCCGGGCTGATGACCATCATGTGATCGGAGTCGATCTGCAGGCCCTTCACGTTCTTCAAAAGGCCCTTGATGAACTGATAAGCGGGCTGTACGGTTTCGAAACCGTTTAGAGGGATCGCGTTCTGGACTCTGGGGTCATGCGCGTCGAAGGTGATGATGTTGTCAACGCCCATGTGCACGAGCTCCTGCAGCGCCAGTGCGCAGTCAAGGGACTCACGGGCGGTACGCTTGTGCTGACGGCTCTCATAAAGGAAGGGCATGATCACGGTGATGCGTCTTGCCTTACCGCCAACGGCAGCGATGATGCGCTTTAAGTCCTGATAATGATCATCGGGGGACATATGGTTCTCATGTCCGCAAAGGGAATAGGTCATGGAATAGTTGCAGACGTCAACGAGCAGGTAGAGATCGTCGCCGCGGACGGACTGCATGATCATGCCCTTGGCTTCTCCGGAACCAAAGCGGGGGATCTTTGCGTCGATCAGATAGGAATCTCGCTGATATCCGGCAAACGCAAGGGAGTCCTTGTGCTCGCTCTCGCGCTCCTCGCGCCACTTTACCAGGTACTGGTCAACTTTTTCGCCCAGGGGGCGGCACCCTTCCAATGCGATGATCCCGAGGGAACCGACCGGTATGGTTTCCAAGTTTCTTTTTTCTTCGCGGTTAGGCATGATTACCTCACTTTCTTTGCTAACAACTATACATTCGGTTTGGTTTGGAACTTTTGGGCCAGACGTACGTCCGGACCGGATAGCTTGCAAAACTGAAATCTTTGTGAGACGCGGGAGAAGACGCGGTCGGAATAGCGATCCCGCAGCTCATTTAGGTTTAGGTTGGTGGAGATGATGGTGGATTTGCCCCGGGTATCTCTTTCATTTAAGAGGGCAAATAACTGGGAGGTAACGAAGCTGGAAAGCACCTCCGTACCCAGATCATCCACGATTACCAAATCATAATTGTATAGGTCTTTGCAGAAATTGTAAAGACTTTCTTTTGCGTTTCCATCAAAAGCGTAGCGCGCCAGCGTCTCAAACAGGCCGATGGCGCTGTAATAAACCACAGAAAAGCCTTGATCTAAAAGCTCGTTGGCGATGCAGCCGGAGAGAAAACTCTTTCCAGTACCCACGGTTCCGAAGAAAAGAAGATTTTGCCCGGCGGGGAAAGTTTCCACAAAGTCCTTGGAAATGCGCTCGCTGCGCTCCAAATTGGCCAGATCATCGCCCTGGCAGTATCCATGGGAGAGCTGTGAGAAACGGTCGGTTGTTAGGACACCCTTTAGGTTTGACTGCTCGTAGAGATAGGCCATTTCCTGCTTCTTTAGACACTCGCACTTGGTCTGCAGACCATTTGCACCCGTGACGTAGCCAGTATCCTTGCAATTTTTGCAGGTATAGATGGGATCGAGGTAGTCCGCGGGGTACCCGGCCGCCATAAGGAGGGCCTTGCGGCGCTGCGTGATGCGCGGGATGGGATTTTCTTCCGCGACTGCATCCCCCTGCGCGGAAGCATCCAAAAGACGACGAACGCGGCTGGAGGCATAACTGCCCACTGCCGCATCCAAATCCTTGAACTCAGGGATCTTTGCATAGATTTCTTCCCTGCGTTCATCGGAGATTGTTCTGTTAAGGTCGCGGGTCACTTCATAGCCCCGCATGATTTCCTGATACTGAGAGGGAGAAAGAGACATGTCTTTTCCTTTCTGCGTAAACTAGTTGCTAAGGAGCTGCTTTTCCAGGGCGTCGAAGTCGTAATCGTTCTGTGCGAACTGATTGAACTTGTTCGACTGCTTTGCACTGGTCTTCTTGGAGCGCTGATGGAGCTCGTCGTTTCGAAGCACGTCGGCCTTTTGACGAACTTCCTGCTCCTTCCAGCTCCTGAGGATCCCGTCCGCATACTCAAAGCGATGCGAGTCGGTGGCGAGGACCGTGCGCTGGCAAGCTTCTAAAATAATGTCCATGGGGAAGCAGTAATCCTTTACCCAGCGATTGATGAATTCCATCTCCTTGGGAGTCGGAGAGTTGCTCTTTCCGAGCTCGTTCATGATCGCGTAGGTGTTCTTGTCATATTTTCCGATCTCACCCTGGGCCTGTTCCCAAGTGGTGATGCCTTTTTCTGCCCAATTGATCGCAACCTTCTCGATGTAGCGGAAGTCCTTCTTGTTGCGGTCCACGCAGTACTGCAGCAGATGATCGATCAGATCGTCAGAGAAATGAAGCTCATCCATAAAGAAGAGAAGCGTTCTCGTCTCGGAGGGATTTAAGGGGCGTCCAAAATAGGACTGCGCCACAAATAAAAGCTCCGTCACGTTCTCTCTCTTTTTAAATTCACGAAGCTGCTCCGTCGTGTAGGTAGGCTTTACGAAGGTAGGTACTTCCTCAGTTTCTTCAGCCTCTTCGCGAGCGGGCGCTGCCTCGGGGAGGCGTACCTGCGCGGCAGGACGGAAGGGCGCCACGTTCTCTGCAGTCAGCAGGATCGGTCTTGCAAACTGCGGACGCTCTTCATCAGAAGCACCCTCGGAGAGATCGCAAAGGCAGATCCCCGTAAGGTTCTTTGCATTGTCATATTCTAAGGAAAGTACGCCTTGCTTTTCCCAGTAACGTAAGGATCGCATCACGTCCTTCTCCGTGTGATTGAATTTATCTGCGATGTCGGACACGCTGACCGCCATGTTGGCGCTGAGCATGCGGATCAGATAGAGATAGACCTTCAGCTGCGCGTCATTTGCGTCCTTCATGTATTTGTCAATGAATAAATTAGAAACTACCGTAAAATCCACTTTGCAGTCCTTATACAACGTAAGCTTTGCCATACACCCACAACCCTCTGAAATTCTGCACTCATTTTCCGTCTGCACGGGATTTGCCCGAGCAAGGAAAAGTATAGCATGGGCGCCTCAAAAAGGAAATGGTAAAAACGACAAAACGCTTACCGCAGGCGGCGGGCGGCCAAAACGTGGATAAAAACGGATATGTGGATAACCTCATCCCGCAGCCTCTAAAAGGGGCATAAATGATGCCATTTTGGCAGATCCGGGAAGGGACAGTTTTCCACGTCAGAAAGAAGAATATCCACAAACCTGACCGCCGGTAAGACGCGTCAAATCTGTGGATAACGTGGATTATTCTATTTTTACCAAGGATTCTCCGATTTTTACGACGTCTCCCGCCCCCATAGTTATCAACGTGTCATCCTTTGTGCAATTTTCTAGAAGAAATTGCTCGATTTTTTCGAAGGTGGGGAAATAGTAGCAATCCTTGCCGAGGCTTTGGATTTCTGCCTGGAGCGTCTGGGAGGAAATGCCTAAGTTATCCTTCTCCCGGGCTGCATAAATGTCGGCCAAAACGACTTTGTCAGCCAAGGAGAGCGCCTGCGCGAAGTCCTTCATAAAGGCCTTCGTACGGGAGTAGGTGTGGGGCTGGAAAACGCACCAAAGCGTTCCCTTTTTCTTGATCGCGTTCGCCGTGGTCAGGGTTGCGCGGATCTCCGTGGGGTGATGCGCGTAATCATCGATGACGGTCACGCCATGAAAACTGCCCTTGTGCTCAAAGCGTCGGTCCGTTCCCGTGTAGGAGCGAAGAGCGGTTCGGATGGTCTCCTCCGGAATGTCCAAAATGTCAGCAGTGGCGATGGCTGCCAGCGCATTGCCTACGTTGTGCACGCCGGGAACGCTCAAGGTAAAGCGGCGATCGGCCTTGCCCTTACAGGTGACCGTAAAGCTAGCGAATCCGTTTTCGTCAAAGGTTACGTCCTTCGGCGCGTAATCGGCCTTGGAAGCACGCGCACTGGTAAGATCGCTTAAGTTCCTGCATCCATAATAGGTGATCACGGGGCAGGAGAGCCCTGCCGTAAGCTCGGAGAGGTTTTCAATCTCGCTGTTGATCACGACAAAACCGTCCGCGGGCGTCAGGCTCGCAAATTTATGGAAGGAACTGCGAATGTCACTTAAATCTTTAAAGAAGTCTAAGTGGTCCTCCTCCACGTTGAGGATCAGGCTGATCTTCGGGAAGAAGCTGAGGAACGAATTCGTATACTCGCAGGCCTCGAGCACGAAGTACTTTCGGCCGCCCACGCGGGTATTGCTGTGGATTCGCGGGTAGATGCCTCCAATAGAAAGCGTCGGGTCCTTTTCACCCTCGAGCAGGATCTCGCTGATCATGGAAGTCGTCGTCGTTTTTCCGTGCGTTCCGCTGATCGCGATGGGCATGTCGTAATTCCTCATTAATTGTCCTAGGAGCTGTCCGCGGGTTAACGAGGGAATGTTCTTTTCTTT
>JAFPRF010000302.1 GCA_017400965.1 Lachnospiraceae bacterium | reverse complement strand
GTAGACGTCCTTAAAGTTGCCACAGATGGGATAGGTGCGCAGGCCATCTGCCCAGAGGCCGTCGAGCTTTTCATGCTCGCGGACGGGGGTGGTAGAGAAAAACTCCGTCATGTAAGCGACGGTGACTCTGGCGCCCTGAGGCACATAGGTCGGAATGATGCCGCCCATGAAGAGGATCTCGTCGTCAGCGTGAGAGGAGACGAGGAGAATGTCGGGGCGCTCGCAAACGGGTTCCCAAATCTGTACGTCGCTGGGTACGTCATTGTCCGAAAAGATGCGGATCTCGTAGATACCGAAATTTGCGCCCACGGGAAGGGAGAAGGTAACGCTCCCGCTAGGATTATCAAGGGCAATGAATTCATGTAAAAATCCAAATTCACCGCAGGTAAGCTCGTCGCCGTCCACAAGGAGCTTGTAGGGCGAGACGGGCTTATTCCATTTGACGTAGATGGCGCCGATGGGCGTGCCGTCCTTGGCGGTCACCGTGATGGTATTACCCGAGCCCGACTTGGAAGGCGTAAGCTCCTTCGCCAGTGCCGTGGAATGGGGAAGCAATAATATAAAAAGCAAACAATATAAGAAAAATCGAAAAAACTTTTTCATGATCATACACCTCATCCACTTTACAATACCACAGATTTCCCGATAGGAAAAGAGCGTCTTGTCTTTTCGGACAAATAATGATAAAATATTCTGATAGATTTTGGCTAGGTAATGAAAAGGAGCGCTATGAAGGATATCACGATCGTCCTGCCATCCCTCGATCCGGATGAAAAACTGAACATGGTTGTGCAGGGCCTTCTGAGCGTCGGCTTTTCGGACATCGTGATCGTCAACGACGGGAGCGATGCGGCGCATATGGCACCCTTCGAAGAGGCGGCGAAGCATCCTGAGGTGACGGTTCTGACCCATGAAACCAATCGCGGCAAGGGACGTGCACTGAAAACGGCCTTTTCGTACATTGTGGAAAATCGCAAGGAGTGCCTCGGCGTTGTCACCGTGGACGGCGACAATCAGCATACGGCAAAGGACATCAAGGCCTGCGCCGAAAAAATGGTGGAGACGGGCGGCGTTGTTTTCGGGTGTCGTAATTTTGACCTGCCAAACGTGCCGAAGCACAATCGCATGGGCAATAAGATCACGAGCATGGTGCTTCGTATTTTTTGCGGCATTAAGCTCTCCGACACGCAGACGGGTCTGCGCGCCATTCCGGCAAAGTACCTGGAGCTCATGACCACGGTGCGGGGCGAGCGCTTCGAATACGAGACGGAGATGATCTTTGCCTTAAAGCGTGATCGCATTCCATTCCATGAGGTCACCATCGAGACGGTCTACATCGAAGAGAACAAATCCACGCACTTTCATCCCGTGCGGGATTCCTTCCGTATCTACGGGATCATCCTGAGCTTCATGTTTAGCTCCGCCGCGTCCTGCGTGATCGATTATTTGATCTTTACGATCCTGGTGTTCTTCCTGGAGGATAAGGTGACGCGCTGGAAAAGGCTGCTCTTCGCGGTGCTTCCGGCGAGAGCGGTGTCGTCGCTTTTTAACTTTACCTTGAATCGAAAGGCGGTCTTTCGCAGCGAAGCGCCGATGAAACAGACGATGCTGCGCTACTATACGCTTTGCGTGATACAAACTGCGCTGTCCTACGGCGGCGTGTTCCTCCTAAGTACGCTCCTCGATGCGGGAAGCGCGCTGGAGGTTTGGCTGAAGGTGATTGTTGACATTGTGCTTTTCATGATCAGCTTTCGCGTGCAGCAACGGTGGGTATTCCGCTAAAGATACCTAAGTAAGTTTTGTGTGAGGGTTTTATGAAAGTCAGAAAGGTTCTGCTGCGCATCCTCTTGGTGATCGTTACGTTTCTCGTG
>JAFPRF010000301.1 GCA_017400965.1 Lachnospiraceae bacterium | reverse complement strand
GAATACGTAAGAGAACAGATCAACGAGAGTACCAAGAAGCCTTATTGGGAAGATGAAAACGGCGAGAAGCATGAGTATGATGATACTTATTACATTAACGATGAAGAGATCATCATTCAGCCTTTAACCCAGGCACAGGCAGACGAGATCTTTAACTTTGTATGCAGCGTAAAGAACCATAATTACAGCGATGAGAACGTAAAGAACATCGTTGACGAGGAAGTAGCGCCATTCTTTGCAGGTAAGCAGAGCGCTGAAAACGTAGCAAACAACATTCAGAACCGCGTACAGTTATATATCAATGAAAACCGATAAAAATGGTAAATGCATACTGATCGGAGCGGGAGACTTAACGGTTGGTCAGATCCCAAGGAGCAATGAGGATTTCGTCATTGTCGTAGATGGCGGCCTTGGCTATTGCGAGTTCCTTGGGATCGAGCCAGACCTGATCCTCGGAGACTTTGATTCCGTAACCGATGGCGAGAGGCAAGCGTTAGAAAGCATTGAGACGCAGTGCCCTGAAAAGGTGATCCGCCTAAAGCCTGAAAAGGACGACACGGACATGCTCTATGCGATCAAATACGCGTTAGAGCGTGGATATCGAGAGTTTCGGATCTATGCCGCGACCGGTGGGAGATTTGATCATACACTGGCCAATATTCAGTGCCTTTTATACTTAAAGAATCATGACGCCGTCGGGTATCTTATGGACGGTAATGGCATGATCTTAGCGCTTCAAAACGAAAGCGTAGCCTTTCGGGAAAACATGGAAGGTTACGTGAGTCTTTTCTCTCTTGGAAAGAAGGCGGAGGGCGTAACGATCAAGGGCCTGAAATATGAACTGGAAAACGCAACGATCTCCAATGATTTCCCCATTGGCATCAGCAATGAATTTATCGGGAAGAAGGCAGAGGTCAGCGTCGAAAATGGCGAACTGGTCTGCATGATCAGCTACCCGAGCTAAGACAAAAGAGTCAGGTGTTAAGACCTGGCTCTTTTTGAATTCTTTTCTCAAAAAAACTATGGCAATCATTGCTTTCACGTGGTATGATATATTGAGATTTTTGAAAGAAACAATTTAAGGAGGAATTTACCAATGAATAAACCTGTCGTTTTGGTGATCATGGACGGCGTTGGCGAAACACCTGAAGAGCTCGGCAACTGCGTCATGAGAGCAAATACCCCTACTTTGGATGCATTAAAGGCAAATAACCCTTGGCAGACCATTAAGGCCCATGGCGGCGCCGTAGGACTGCCTTCTGATGATGACATGGGTAACAGCGAAGTAGGCCATAACGCACTTGGCTGTGGCCAGATTTATTCCCAGGGCGCTAAGCTCGTAAACGAGTCCATCGAGAGTGGTTCCATTTACCAGAGCGAGACCTGGAAGGATCTGATCGGCAACGTAAAGGGTACGGAGAAGACCCTGCACTTCATCGGACTGCTTTCCGATGGTAACGTACATTCCAACATCAAGCACCTGCTTGCTATGCTGGAGGAAGCAAAGAAGGAAGGCGTTAAGAAGGTTCGCGTACACATCCTTCTCGATGGCCGTGACGTTCCCGCTACTTCCGCACTGGAGTACGTTGGACAGCTTGAGGAGACTCTTGCTAAGTTAAATGATGCAGATTTCGATGGACAGATCGCTTCCGGCGGCGGACGTATGGTTATCACCATGGATCGTTATCAGGCGAACTGGCCTATGGTTAAGGAAGGCTGGGAAGTACACGTACACGGCAATGGCCGTCAGTTTGCTAGCGCTACTGAGGCAATTGAGACCCTTCGTAACGAGACCAGCGCGATCGATCAGGATCTTCCCGCATTCGTTATCGCAAAGGATGGCAAGGCCATTGGTGCAATGCAGGACGGCGACAGCGCGATCCTTTACAACTTCCGTGGCGACCGTGCACTGGAGATTTCCATGGCATTTGATGGTAACGCAGACTTCGATAAGTTTGATCGCGGCGTGATTCCGAACGTAAAGTACGCTGGTATGCTGGAGTATGACGGAGACCTGAAGATCCCTCATCACTATCTGGTAAATCCTCCTCAGATCAAGGATACCCTGACGGAGCTCCTTGTAAAGCATGGCATTAAGGAATATGCAGTTTCTGAGACGCAGAAGTACGGCCACGTAACTTACTTCTGGAATGGTAACCGTTCCGGTAAGGTAAGCGAGGAGCTGGAAGATTACTGTGAGATCCCCAGCGACGTTCGTTCCTTTGACGAGTGCCCTTGGATGAAGGCTACCGAGATCGCTGACAAGGTGATCGAGGCGATCCAGAGCAAGAAGTACGGCTTCATCCGCTGCAACTTCCCGAACGGCGACATGGTAGGCCATACCGGTAACCTTGACGCTACTGAGATCGCAGTTGAGAGCGTAGACCTTGAACTAGCTAGAATCAAGAAGGTTTGTGATGCCGAGAATTGCATCCTTATTGTTACCGCTGATCATGGTAATTCTGATCAGATGCTGGAGAAGAACAAGAAGGGTAAGATTGAGGTTCGTACCGCACACAGCCTGAATCCCGTTCCTTTCATCATCTACGATAAGGACGAGCGCCATGAGATGAAGGAAGGCAAGTTTGGTCTTGCAAACGTTGCTCCTACCGTTGCTGGTCTGATGGGCATTGAGCCCTTCGCTAGCTGGGAAGAGAGCATGCTGAAGTAATATTTTGATGTTTGAGGCTCCCACGGATATCCGTGGGAGTTTTTTTGTTGTCAATTGTGTTAGAATTCACTAAATTCTTGCGATTTTTCTTGAATTTTTCAGACAAAAGTGGCATAATTAATGCATGACACTATGCATTTTTGCGGAAGGATTTTAGCATGGAACAGCAAGCGGCGAAGGGCCATTACGCGGCTAAGCTTCGAGGAAAAGAATATCAGTCTCAAAACCGTAAATTTGAGTATTTACCAGTTCGCATGGAGGATGGAAGGTTCTTACAGGGCGGCAACCAGGAATGGTGGTGTGGTAAGATCGTAGATGCGGGCGTTCTAGAGGCAAGAAGAAGCAATTATCAGAGATGCCGAGAGAGTGAAGAGTATCGGATCGCCAATTTGGGATGCGGTGTGATCGCCATGACAGACCTGCAGCTCTATTTAAGCAAGAGAGAAGCGGAAAATGATGCGTCCATCCAGAAAGAAGACTATGAGAGACATACGATCTACAATTGGAAGAGCGTGTACGGCATCGGAAAAAGCTACGTAAATTACCTGTCTGGCTTATATCCATGGAAGATGGAGGAAGGTCTTCGGGTTTTCTTAAAAGACTGGAAATGTGACAGACAAAAGGTTCGTTGGGCACCCTATGCTTTTCGTACCAATGCAGAGCAAAGAAGGTTGGCTTGGACCGCAATCGTTGACATGCTCCGCGCGGATTATCCCGTGGTCATTTCATACCACACTTTTTCTCCGAAGCAAAATGCTCTGATTATGTATAAGCAAAAAGAGGATGCCTTGGAAGGCGCAGCCGTAAAGCCTGGCGATCAGCGCGTGACCAGCCATTACATGACCGTGATCGGCGCATGGGATTCTGGCGATGGCAAACGACTTTTGCAGGTAGAGAGCTGGGGCGAGATTTATTTTATTCGATTTGAACAATATGCCAAGCGACTGAATTACTTTACAAATTATCTATGGATCTACTAGAACAACTAGAAAGAGTTGGGAGGAGATGCTATGGCAATTGATTTTCAAAATTTGGTAGACGGTATTGAAGCGGCAGCTGCCCTGATCTCCGTAGAAGTAAAAGAAGATGGTACATGCGGTGAGCTGCGTATTGTGGCTGGAAATAAAGGCTATATTGACGGTATAGAGCGTCCAAATGGCTACCAGATGAGCTCTAATAAGTTTGTGCGGGGTAGCATTTACACGGACTACGTGCCGAGAGATCTGAATTTCGAGGACTTTTGCTTCCGAAGCGCTACAGGGAAAAAGTGCCTTCATTCCTACGTGCATCCCGGACATATGCCAATCTGGTTTAACATGACCTTCCTTCCCGTGGGACCTTCTGAAGGGAACCTTCAATACTGCCTGTACACCATGGAGGTCAATTTCGAGGGAAATGCTGAGAGAATGTCCAACATCTCTGCAGAGCTGGCGCAGGAAGTCTTGGAGACCTGTATCAAATTGCGTGGCGCGGCAGATTTTCACAAGGCGATGGATGAGATCATTGTTGACATCCGAGAGCTTTGCAAGGCTGAAAATACCAGTATTTTACTTCTTGATACCTATGAGAAGAAGATGGAGATCCTATGCGATTCCTTTATGGAGGATACGGACATCGTATCTCTGCGAGGAAGACTGAATGAAGAGTTTTATAACATTGTTCTGAGCTGGGAGAACCTGATCGGTAGCAGTGACTGCGTGATCGCAAAGAACGAGCATGACATGGAATTCGTTAAGGAGAAGGATCGCGTTTGGTATGATTCGCTTCATTCATCGGGTGTCAAGAATGTGGTATTGTTCCCCTTAAAGAATCGTGAGGAGCTTTTGGGATACATCTGGGCCGTAAACTTCGATGCTGAGATGGCACCCAAAATTAAAGAAACGCTTGGTCTGACGACCTTTATCCT
>JAFPRF010000300.1 GCA_017400965.1 Lachnospiraceae bacterium | reverse complement strand
GTCAGGATTCCCATCGGATACTCCAGAACTGTTTAGTGATCATTCCGTCTCGCTTAAGTACAGTCGCACGCGGTTTTCGACATGGTCTTCGAGCGCGTCTCTGGTAATGTTTCCCTGAAAGTACTCTGTGAATTCTTCGTCCAAAACACTGTCCAATTCGGGCGGCATTTCATATTCGACAATCGCTTCTTCCACAAGTTTTCGGAAGAGGATCCGGTCTTCCTCGAGCTGCTTTTTCGTCTTCTCGAGGCCGTCCTTCCCCATCCAGGCGATAAGATCAGTCTGCTTGTCAATATAGGACTGGACCTGTTCCTCAAACATGTCCTTACGGACGCTGATCCCGAAGTTCACATTGCGCTCTGCGGTCGCGGTTTGTCCTTCATGAGACAAGAGCTCCCGAATAAACGTATAGGCTACGATCTTATCTTCTTCAGGTGCCGTGGTACAGACACAAATGGGATGGTACGCTTCCATGAAGTGCCTGCCACCGGCCTTGGTGGGATAGCCAACGTAAGAGATGTTATCTCCATATCGCTCCCTCTGGACGGAAAAGGCGCTTAAGTTGCTTGCATGCACTTGCGCGCAGAGCACCTCACCACTTCGAAAGGCTTCGTACCAATCCTCCCCGTACCCCTCGTCATGGCATTTTTCCGCAGCGAGTTTTAGCACCTGTTCCAGATTCTTCTTGTTAAGGCAGTTTTTGAGGCTGGTGGGATCCAAAAGGTAATTTTCCTGCAGGCCATGCATGAAATAGCTCTCCACGAGAGTTTTACCGCCAATGTTTCCCTTCGTCGGCTGAAAGACCGCCTTGATCTTGGGGTCTGCAGCCCTTTTAAGGAATTCATCATAGGTCCATTCCGACCGGTTGATCTCCGAGCCTAGAACCACAAGGTTTTTTTGCTAAAATCCGAGACAAAGCCATAGGTGACGCCATCAATCTTCCCGAATTCCAAGGGTTTGTCCAAAAGCGCTTCTCGCATGCCAGCAGACTCCAAAAGACCATCTAACGGCTCCCAGAGCTTTTCCTGCGCGCGAAAGCCCGTAGCGCTGGCATCCACAAGGACTGGACCATTACCGGTCGTCAGCTCCGCAAGGAGCCTGGTTTGATCATAATCGGATTTGATTTCCACGTGATAGGCCGGGTATTTTCGGTTAAAAAGCGCTGCAGCACGCTCATAATACTGTCTTCGATATGGCGATACTGCAAGGATCACCTCATGGATCTCAACCTGCTCAGTGGTAGGCGCCAGAACCATGTAGTTCGTAGCAGTCCCGTCATGGTAACTTACGGCAATCTCACCATTCCTCCTGACATAGGCATAGCCGTAGTCTGCTGAAATCCCGTGATTGCTCCAAAGGTAGAGCGGCTCGGAATCCGTCCAGTCGTAGTTACAGCGGAACACTCCCGCAGGGCTAACGTATAGGAGCTTTTTGTCGTCTAACGGGAAGTAATTCTTACTGTCTGGCATGAACTTCCGTCTGGAAGTAATCATCTCTTCCTTTCCCGTCTCAAGGTCGATCCTGTAAAGATCCTCATCATCCAGCTCCTTGCCGCCATAAACATGACGCTTTACGTAAACGTTACCGTCTGCGCCCATGATCAGCGAGTAAACCGCTTCTTTACGATCCACTTTGTCCTCTAGCGGAAAGCACGCCAGTACTTCTCCTTTTGTATTGACAACATAGTAGGTGTATTTTCGCTCCGTGTAATATGATGCGAGGAAATGCAGATTGCCGTCTTTATCCGTAAAAGGTGCATCTGCATTCATTTTCCTTGCATGATCGAGAAAGTCCGCATAAAACTCCCAAAAGACAGTACCGTTTTCGTCGGTCTCCCAAAAATGATACGCATACCTTCCGTCAGACTGCTCTTCCGTAAAAGAAAAGGTCACATGATCAGTGCCGAGAACATTGTTCACGTTCCCTCTCAGCGAAAGATCACTTTCGCGGTATACCCCGTCATCTTCGATGATGCCATACTCGCTCTTTCCCATTTTAGACGTTTGTTCCCAATAATGCAGCGAAGCATAGGCCCTAGTCTCCGCGTGCAAGACACCGCTTGTCATTTTGACGTATCCTTCTGGAACCGGGAACGCAAGAGAGCATTGGAATTTCGCGCTGTAGGCATCCAGGGAATTGTCCTTCCAAGCACCCGTAGCAGTATCGAGAAAAGAAAACTCACGAAGGACCACTTCCTTTTCCTTTGCAGTAGAAATGGTTTGCTGCATGTCACTTTCACCGCGCGCGCATCCAGAGAGCAGCATTGTCATGAGGATGCCCAAAAGCAAGAAATATATGCGGTTTTTAAGTTTACCGGATTTGTTCATTGTCATCCTCTTCGAGATCATTGTTCTTGTAGGTATAACGTAACGCGGCTGTTGAACTGTTGGATCATGCGGTCTGCGTCGATGGTGCCTTCAAAGTAAGGATCCAATTCTTCGTAAAAGATGTTTGAGAGTTCCTTGGGCAGATAGGTTACGGGGACGGCCTCTGCCAGAATCTCTTGAAATTTTTGATAATCCTTCTCGGGATCCGCCTTGTCGCCGAGCTGAATGCCGGTCACCGTGCCAAAGGAGCCGCTGGTCGTATGCGCATCCCCCGTCAGGCTCATAAAATTTTCGCGCAGGACGTCCTTGCGAACGCTGAACTTGAAATTCAGCTCCATCGATGCTTCCAATTGATTTTCATAGGACAAAAGCTCCCTGAAAAAGAGCAGCGCCCCCTTCTTTTCGTCCAAGCTGGCATTCTTACGCACGGCGAGCACGCAGACACTGCTGATCACATGCGCAGAACCATTTTCCATGGGCTCTCCAGCGAAGATAACATCATCCCCGTAAAGAATGCGGCAGAGGGAAAAGTCGTTTGGTTTATAAAAGTAAACGAGATTAAAGAGTTCGTCTCCCGAAAGGAGTTTTTCATATGCAGAAGCGTAATCCTCTCCATTTATGCTCTGGCATTTTTCACTCGCCAGCTTTAAGATGGCACGAAAACGATCCGAGTCAATGTAACTCTCCCGCTTTTCCCCGTCGAATAAAAAGCCATCGTTTAAGCCATGCTGCCAGAAGCGCTTAATGAAAAGCGTACCGTCATTATCGTTATAATCGTTATAGAGCCACTTACAGTTTTGATGTGTCTGCAGGTACTCTAGAAAGGCATCGTAATTCCAGCCCTTGGTTGCGGGATCGGTGGTTAAGAGCGTTTCAATTGTGAAGCTCGTTACGATACCATAGGTCTCTCCGTCGATCTTCCCGCATTCCAGTGCTAACGGCTCCAGCTCCGAAGTTAATCCCATGGCTTCCAATGCGCCGCCAAGGGGCTCCCATAGCTTTTGCTGGGTTTCAAATCCCGTCAGGTTTGTATCGATCAAAACTGGCCCGTCTCCCGCGATCAACTCGGAAAGGAGTCTTTGATTCTCGTAACCCTTCTTCTCAATTTCCAAATGATAGCTCGGATACTTTTGATTAAATTGGTTCGCGGCAAGTTGCATCGAATCAGCGTTAACGCTGCTGGCTGCGAAGACCAAATTTACAATGGGGCGCTGCTCCGTCACAGGTTTCAGTGATATGAAATGCATGCCCCTGCCGTCGCGGAAAAATAAATCGATGAGGCCATCATAGGCGTTTGTCACCATGGATGCACCCTGTACGCGCATGCCATGGTTCTTCCAGGTATAAAGCTGCGTCTCTTCTTTGGTTTGCGGATTTGTTAATGTCACACCCGCGGAATGTACGGAAAGCAAGTCTCCCATTGCAGAGAGCGTCAATGCGTAATATTGCAGATAGGAAGCTTCCAACGCGCCTAAGACCTTCAGGTCCTTTTTCCCTTCGTCATAGGTAGAAAGAGTATACTTTCGATTACTACCCTCCCCTTCGAAGTAGGAAACGCCAACTTCACCGCCTGGAAGCTGCACGAGAGATGGCATCACGCTATCACTCAGATTGATCGTAAAAGAGGTCTCGAAGAGTTTTTCTCCTTCCGGCGACGCAACGTAAAAATTGTAATCAGAATCTATGTAGTAAGCATCTTCTTTGAAACTGTAGGTGTAGGTCAAAAGATAGATGCGGCTCTTTTGATCGAGCATGAAGCCACGGATGTTCTCACCACCAGGGTTCAAAAAGCTTATTGAAATTGCCTTGCTGTTTTGACTGACGTTGCCCTCTTCGCTAAACTCTCGAAAGAGCCTTGCTTTGTCGTTTGCTGGATCCTTGTACACTGCCCAGAGCCGCGATGAGCCAGAGGTCATGCCAAAGCGCTGGATTCGGGTGTCTTCCGGCAGGCTTTCCAAGTTTACAATGCCTTCCTTGACGCTCCCATCCCGCGAGATCTCCATCATGGCGTCATATTGAAATACCGCCCCTGGTCCTTCCGCGGGATTCCTGTCATAGCGCTTGCAAAAATGCATCGCGCCTCGAGCCGCGATCATGTAATCATCTGAAAATTCCCCGTCGCAAACGGTGTCCTTGAGCGTTTGGAAGGTGACGTCACGAATGGTTGTGGCTTCGTACAGGTCTAAGGTATTGTCCTGCCAGTCCGCAGTATCTATGGCGGCCCAGTCAACATCAACGAGAAAGTTCGATAAGTCCTCACTGAGCGCACCCGAACTTTCCGCGGGGCCCTGTCCCTGGGTTGTCGTGCCTCCTCCCTTGCAGGCAGAAAGCGAAAGAAGCAGTATAAGACACATGAGTATGCATATTTTTCTTCTTGGGACTTGCCGCATCAATGTCACCTCCATTGGATTCCATAAAAATAGCATAACGTAAAAAAGGCCCCGCGAAAAGGCCTGGACGGTTTAAGATTTCTTAAACTTCTGCACATAGAAAGAGCCATGACTTTCGTCATGGCTCTTGGGATCTTTCGATTAAACCAGCTCAAGAATAACTTCCATTGCTGCGTCGCCCTTACGGAGACCCTTCTTGATGATTCTGGTGTAACCACCGTTGCGGTTAGCATACTTGGTGCCATACTCATCAAACATCTTTGCAACAAGATCAACTTCCTTGGTGCCCTTCTTCTTGCCCTTGTTCTCGGTAGGAACCTCAACGCAAGGATAAAGAACCTTGAGCATCTGACGTCTTGCATGCAGTCTGGAGGGAAGATCCTTCTTGATCTCCTTCTCAACGGTATCGAATACGGTTACCTTCTTACCGTCAACAACTTCCTTTACGCGCTTGCCATCCTTGTCCTTCTGGGGAACCTTAACGGATACCTTAACAGTCTCGAAGTTATCCTTCTCCTTAACAGCGAGTGCGATCAGGCCCTCAGCAATCTTTCTAACTTCCTTTGCTCTAGCCTCGGTGGTTACGATCTTGCCGTGCCAAAGCAGCTGGGTTACCTGGTTACGAAGAAGTGCTTTTCTCTGGGAAGAAGTCTTTCCCAACTTTCTGTACATTGCCATTGTCTAAATTTCCTTTCTCTTTTGGCTACATCCGGCCACGCTCTTTGGACTTACTTACCGAATGCGAAACTATTTGTGGTTTCTATAGAGAGTAATTCCGCGGTGCCATTCGGTCTTATCCGCTGGAACTAATCACGATATTAGTTCTCGTCGCTGGGGCTCAGCTGGAGATTCAGCTCTTTCAGCTTAGCCAGTACTTCCTCAAGGGACTTACGGCCAAGGTTACGAACCTTCATCATGTCCTCAGGAGTTCTGTTGGTGAGCTCCTCAACGGTATTGATGCCGGCACGCTTCAAGCAGTTGTAGGAACGAACGGAAAGCTCCAGTTCGTCGATGCTCATCTCAAGCACCTTCTCCTTCTCATCGTCTTCCTTAATGGTCATAACCTCTGCGGTCTTCGCATTCTCGGAAAGGTCGATGAAGAGGCTTAAATGCTCGCTCAGCACCTTAGCGGCAAGGCTGACTGCCTCATCGGGAACCAAAGTTCCGTTGGTGAATACGTCAAGGGTCAGCTTGTCATAATCGGTGATCTGGCCTACACGGGTGTTCTCTACGGTTACGTTTACTCTCTCAACGGGAGTGTAAATGGAATCGATTGCGATCACGCCGATGGGAAGATCATCGTTCTTATTCTTATCAGCACTTACGTATCCGCGGCCCTTGGTAATGGTCAGCTCCATGAAGAGCTTGGTGTCCTTACCGCTCAGGGTAGCGATGGTAAGTCCGGGATTCAGGATCTCGATGTCAGCGTCCACCTGAATGTCAGATGCCTTGACAACGCCTTCTCCGGAAAACTCAATATAAGCAGTCTTTGCTTCATTGGTCTCGCTGTGATTCTTGATTGCAAGGCTCTTGATGTTCATGATGATCTCAGAAACATCCTCTTTTACGCCAGGGATGGAGCTGAACTCATGCAGAACGCCGTCAATCTTCACCTGGCTCACTGCTGCGCCAGGAAGGGAAGAAAGCATAATTCTTCTCAGGGAGTTACCAAGGGTGATGCCGTAGCCTCTCTCGAGGGGCTCCACAACGAATCTGCCATACTTCTTGTCTTCAGAAATCTCAGCAACCTCAATATTGGGTCTTTCAAAATCAAACACTGCAACGCCCTCCTTATGGGATAGAAACTCTTAGGCAGCCAGGCTGTGGCTGCCCAAAAATTTACTGTTTCGGTATTACTTGGAGTACAACTCGACGATCAGCATCTCGTTTACGGGAACGTCAATCATCTCTCTGGTAGGAAGATTCTTGATGGTACCCTTAAGTCCTTCCACGTCTACGTCCATCCATTCAGGAGTAAGTCTTCCTGCAGTTACCTCAAGGATGTCCTTGTATCTCTGCATGGACTTTGCCTTCTCGCGAATCTCGATCACGTCGCCAGCCTTTACAAGGTAAGAAGGAATCTGAACGGGCTTGCCGTTTACCTGTACGTGCTGATGACCAACGATCTGTCTTGCCTCTCTTCTGGTTCTAGCGAAGCCCATTCTGAACACAACGCTGTCCAGTCTGCTCTCCAGCATAACCATCAGATTTTCACCGGTCATACCCTTCATTCTGTCGGCCTTCTCGTAGTAGTTACGGAAAGGCTTCTCGAGCACGCCATAGATGAACTTTGCCTTCTGCTTCTCGCGAAGCTGAAGTCCATATTCACTGACCTTCTTGCCTGCTCTGGGGTTCTTTCTCTTGGAGGTCTTGCTGTAACCCAGGTAAGCGGGCTCAAGATCCAAGGATCTGCATCTCTTTAATACGGGTGTGCGATTTACTGCCATTTTTATGTTTTCCTTTCTTGTCTGTTTACAACGCTCTATGCGCCTTCATCCAGAATAATAACGAAGTAATGATTAGACGCGACGTCTCTTAGGAGGACGGCATCCATTATGAGGAACAGGAGTTACGTCAGCGATGCTGAGTACCTCAAGTCCACTTGCAGCCAATGCTCTGATGGCTGCCTCGCGGCCTGAACCAGGTCCTTTTACAAATACGTCTACGCTCTTCAGACCATGCACCAGAGCAGCCTTGGTAGCAGTCTCTGCTGCCATCTGTGCTGCATATGGAGTAGATTTCCTTGAACCTCTAAATCCCAGACCACCAGCACTTGCCCAGCTAAGAGCATTACCTTCAGCATCCGTTAACGTAACGATGGTGTTGTTAAAGGAAGACTGAATGTGTGCCTGTCCGCGTTCAACGTTTTTCTTTACGCGCTTCTTTGCTGCTACCTTCTTAGCAGCTGCGCCTGCAACTTTCTTTGCCATTTTAAACTAACCTACTTTCTCATAATTGTTAACAGTTACGATGTTTCCTAAGAACGCATTACTTCTTCTTATTAGCAACGGTTCTCTTGGGTCCCTTACGGGTTCTAGCGTTGTTCTTAGTATTCTGTCCACGAACGGGAAGACCCTTACGATGACGGATACCACGATAGCAACCGATCTCCTGAAGTCTCTTGATGTTCAGCGCTACTTCTCTTCTGAGGTCACCCTCTACCATAACGCCAAGCTTCTCGATAGCTTCCGTGATCTTCTTTACTTCGTCGTCGGTAATGTCTCTTACTCTGGTATCAGGATCAACGCCAGCCTCTGCAAGAAGCTTGTCAGCGGTGGTTCTTCCGATTCCATAGATGTAAGTGAGTCCGATCTCAATTCGTTTCTCTCTAGGTAAGTCAACACCTGCGATACGAGCCATTTTGTTTCCTCCATCTTTCTGCGCCTAATGGCGCTTACTACTCTTTCTCATCCTATTTATATAGAATGAGTTTTTGCATCTGTCGATGCGGTTTGCGCCTGTTAGGGGCGCTTCTTACTAATTGATTGGGGCTTTCACCCAATCGGAACAGATCTCCGATCTTTCCTAAGCATATGCTTAAGTATCAAGAAGTAATCTCCTGCTCATAGTCGCGGTGATTATCCCTGTCTCTGCTTATGCTTCGGATTCTCGCAGATGATTCTGATCTGTCCCTTTCTCTTGATGACTTTGCACTTCTCGCAAATCGG
>JAFPRF010000299.1 GCA_017400965.1 Lachnospiraceae bacterium | reverse complement strand
GGGATCCTCGGTCACGACTGCCACGGGCACTGCCTCGAGGTTCTCCTCTGCGGAGTATGCCAGGAACTGATCTACATCCTTGGGATCTACGACAACAGCCATACGCTCCTGAGACTCGGAGATGGCAAGCTCGGTACCGTCAAGACCGGCATACTTCTTGGGCACCTTGTCAAGGTCAACGGTAAGGCCGTCAGCCAGCTCACCGATGGCAACGGACACGCCGCCTGCACCGAAGTCGTTACACTTCTTAATAAGACGGCTAACCTCTTCCCTGCGGAAGAGTCTCTGGATCTTTCTCTCTGTCGGCGCGTTACCCTTCTGTACCTCAGCGCCGCAGGTCTCAATGGAAGCCTCGGTGTGTACCTTGGAGGAACCAGTTGCACCACCGCAGCCGTCACGACCGGTACGGCCGCCCAGAAGAATAATGATGTCGCCGGGATCGGAATTCTCACGAATCACGTTCTTTCTGGGAGCAGCGCCCATAACGGCACCGATCTCCATTCTCTTAGCCACGTAATTCGGATGATAAATCTCTTTTACAAAACCGGTTGCAAGACCGATCTGGTTACCATAGGAGGAATAACCTGCTGCCGCGCCGCGAACGAGCTTCTTCTGGGAAAGCTTACCCTTCAGGGTCTCGGAAACGGGAACGGTAGGATCAGCTGCGCCAGTCACGCGCATTGCCTGATAAACGTAACCACGGCCAGACAGGGGATCACGGATCGCGCCGCCAAGGCAGGTTGCCGCGCCACCGAAAGGCTCGATCTCGGTCGGGTGGTTGTGGGTCTCGTTCTTGAAGAATACGAGCCACTCCTCGGTCTCCTTGTGATCGCCGTAATCCATCTCAACGGGCACCACTACGGAGCAGGCATTGATCTCGTCGGACTCTTCCATGTCTGCGAGCTTGCCGTCCTTCTTTAGCTTTCTCATGGCCATCAGCGCAAGGTCCATGAGGCAAACGAACTTATCGCTTCTGCCTGCGAAGATTTCGGCTCTGGTGTCCAGATAGCTCTGGTATGTGGTCTCAAGAGGGGTTCTGTAATAGCCCTCGCCGAACTCCACGTCGGTCAGCTCGGTGGAGAAGGTGGTGTGACGGCAGTGGTCGGACCAATAGGTATCGAGCACGCGGATCTCCGTCATGGAAGGATCGCGCTTCTCGTCGTTCTTAAAGTAGTTCTGAATATGCAGGAAATCCTTAAAGGTCATGGCAAGGCCGAGGGAATCATACAGCTCTCTTAAGTCCTTCTCGGGCATGTCACTGAAGCCGTCAAAAATGGATACGTCTGCGGGATCATCGAACTTCTGGATCAGGGTGTCAGGCTTCTCCATGCCGGTCTCCCTGGAATCCACGGGGTTGATGCAGTATGCCTTGATCTTTGCGAACTCCTCTTCCGTCACGTCGCCCTGCACCATGTAGGTGACGGCCGTGCGGATCACGGGGTTCTCATTTTCGTTCAGGAACTGTACGCACTGTACCGCGGAATCTGCTCTCTGGTCGAACTGTCCGGGAAGGAACTCCACGGAAAATACCCTTGCGTCTGCGGGCACGTCGATCGTCTCGAAATACAGATCATCCACGGGCGGCTCGGAAAAGACCGTCTTGCATGCCTTTTCAAACACCTCATCGGAGATATTCTCCACGTCGTAGCGGATGAACTCTCTGACAGCCTTTGCATCAATGCCGAGATAGTTCTTTAGCTCGTCATGAAGCTCCTTTGCCTTCACCGCATACGGTGCCTTCTTTTCCACATAGATCCTTCTTACGTTTCCCATGTTACCTTTGCCTTTCCTCTTCTTTCTTAAATCTTATCTTAGATTAAATGAATCACTAAACTTCTTCCACCCCAAGGTTTTTGAAAATGTACGCGATCTCCTGGTCCACCATCTCGGGCGTTACGCCGATGGTCTGCGCGCAGATCTTCAAGCCTTCCAATACAAACATGATGTTTCTCGCACACCCCGCCGGATCTTCGCAGTAGAACTCGCCGTTCTCCACGCCGATCTCGATCAGTCTTTCGATGATCATGACGGCGGAATCGAACTGCTTCTTTAAGCGGTTTTCCTTTTTCGGGAGGGCCTGGTTTTCGAAGTAATACTCGTAGATCGCCTGGGTCAGGGTGTCATTCTTTCGAAGGAGCTCGTTCTTTTGCTCCTTGAGGAACACGAGCAAAATGTCTGCTGCCGTGGAATCCTCCTTGATGCTGTCGGAGAACAGGTCGTCATCCTGCTGCGTCTCCAGCTTTAGGACCTCCTGAAAGATCTGGCTCGTATTTTCAAAATAAAGGTACAAACCGCCGCGGCTGATGTCGCAGGCTTCCACGATGTCCTTCATGGTCACCTTCTTAAAGCCCTTTTCCACAAAGACCTTGCGCGCCGTATCAAGGATGTACTTTCTCTTTTGAATCGACTTCTCTCCCATGCTCCCAATACCTTCCCTTTGGCTTCGCCGTCCTTAAGGTTGCCCGGCGTGCCCGTTCATCTGTTCCATTTCCTTCGCAAGCTCTAACCCCTTTGCGATGTTGCGCATCTTATTCAGCACGCGGCAGTAAATCCCCGACTTTACGCCTTCGCTCCAAAGCGATGCCCTGACGCGTCCCCCCAGGACGTACCAGGACAGGATCCCCTTTAATTGATACCAGGTTCTCCAATTGGCCTTGTCAATCAGGCGTCTTTCATCCTCGTGACTTTGTAAGTGATTCCTTGAATAGACGTAGCGGTAGTTGCGGTCCATGAGGCTGCTCTTGCCGCACTCGCGAACAAACTGCATCAGCGCCGGATCAAACACGGGGAAGCTCAGCGTGTGCTTTGAAAGGCCCTGATCATCATACAGGGCGGCACCCGTCTCACCGGCATGCTCCTCGAGCCACGGCACGTAGGTCAAAAGCGGCATGACGACGTCGTGGTATTCCTGGATGATCTCCTCTCGTCCCTGCTCCTGTCCCATGCTCTTCCTCCCATCGGATGTACTGCAAAATGGCGCTACTCTTTAGAATTCTGCGCATTAAAAAAATGACACATACGTAATAATATTATCATAATTTTCTCAAATGTACAGTAGGAAATTCAATATTTTCCAAGATAATCCGTGCCTGTCTCGCCCTGCATCTTCTCCGCAAAAGGCGCCGGATCGACTTCCATCTTGAGGAGCACGTCGAGGGATTCGAGAAACAAACGCTCCGTGCGATAACGGTTCATTTCCTCATGACGGTCCATGTATGCCTTGAAGTGATCCACCTGCCAAACGAGGACGTCCGTCAGGCTGTAGCCCGCCACCTTATACTGTCCGTAGATGCCGCCGTAGTCATGAAAGTAGGCCAGCTCCCGAAGACAGCCGTTCGATTTCTGCACGCGCTCCCACAGGTCCTCACCGTACGCCGGCTCCTTTCCCGCCTTTTCGCAAAGGTCCATAATGAAATGATGCAACGTCTCCAATGCTTTTTGCAGTTGCTCTTTTTGATCCATGTCATTCCCTCCGTCCGCTTCCAAAGGTTCTGAGAATAATCTAACATACGCCCAAAGAAGCGTCAACAAGGAATCCATTTTGCATTTTGCCCATAGGTTACAGGTGGTTTTTCACAAATTTCGATATTGTTTTTTAGATATTTTATCCAATCGTTCCATTGTAGAATGCCAAGAAAAGCCTTATACTGTCCGTTGTACAAAGATCAAAAACAAAAAAGTGTCATGAAGTGGCACGGCATTAGGAGGTTTTTACAATGAAGAAATTATTGGTAGGCGCTATGATCAGCGCACTTGTATTATCCATGGCAGCATGCGGCGGAAAGAATGAGGCATCCAGCGAGGACGTGATCTCCTCCATGGCAGAGCCCATCTCCAGCGAGGCTTCTTCTGAAGCAGAAGTTGACGGCACCGC
>JAFPRF010000298.1 GCA_017400965.1 Lachnospiraceae bacterium | reverse complement strand
GGTGCGCGTTTTCTCGCGGCTACAGCGGTACGCCAAGGTTTCCAGATCCTCAGCCTTCACGCCAAGCTCAGAGAGGCGGATGGGCATGCCAAGCTCGCGGTAGTACGCTTCCTGCAGGTCAATGGCCTTCTCCACGGTCTTTTCGGGGTGCTCGAAGTCGATGCTGAGATCCCATACGCGCTGGCTCCACTGCAGGAATCTCTGCACGTTTGCCTGATAAACGTATCTCGCCCAACTGCACCACAGAGCGGCAAGGCCCGCGCCATGCGCTACCTTCGGATACATGCCGGAAACCTCATGCTCCAGCTGATGCACAACAAGCTGGAACTGACGGCCACACTGGGTTAAGCCATTATGCGCAAGGGAGGAAGCCCACATCATGTTGGCTCTCGCCTCGTAGTTTTCAGGGTCCTTTAAGCAGTCTGCACCTGCCTTGATGGTGCTCTTCATGACTGCCTCTGCCAGCGCGTCGGTCAGGTAGGTATCCTCGCCGGGGCAGAAGTAGCGCTCCATGGTATGCATTGCGATGTCCACCGCGCCGCAAGCGGTCTGGTACGCGTTTACGGTATAGGTCAGCTCAGGGTTCTCGATCGCGAAATTCATGCGGTTCATGGGGCTGCCATAGCCGCGCTTCGTACCCGTGGATTCGTCCGTGATCACGCAGGAATTGGACATCTCGGAGCCTGCTGCCGCGATGGTCAGGATGCAGCCCTTCGGCAAGGTCTTCTTCGGCTGCGCCTTCCCCATGGAGAAGTCCCAAACGTCCACGTCAGGGTTCGCCACGCCATTGGCAATGTCCTTCGCGGAATCCAGAACCGATCCGCCGCCCACGGCCAAAACAAAGTCCACGCCCTCTTCCTTACACAGCGCAATGCCCTTTCGCACCATCTGAATCTTCGGATTCGCCTGCACCCCGCCAAGAAGCACGTAAGGGATATTCTGCTCCTTCAGCTTCTCTTCCACAAGGGTGATCAATCCACTCTTTACGGCGCTCCCGCCACCGAAATGAACCAGAACCTTCTTCGGATTGTACTCCTTAATGATCTCCCCAACTTTCTCCTCTTGACCTTTACCAAAATATACTCGAGTAGGTGTATCATAAATAAAATTATCCATAGTCTTCTCCTTCAACTTAGTCTCAAAACTTAGTATCATTATAATCCCAATTCCGTTCCGTGACAAGCATTCGCGCAAACTACCAGATTTCCCATTTGGGGCGAACTGGTAGTCATTCCAGCGTCCGTGGGGACTGGAAAACTACCCGAAGGTGTAAACATGCGCTACATGGTAGCTTTCCGAGAGTCAGCGGACGCAAAAAAGCTACCCCAAGCAACAAACAGTTGCTAAGTGGTAGCTTCCCAAGTTTTTATGCGTCAATTGGCTTGCGCCAGGTGGTCGTAACCTTAAAAAGATCTCCATCAATGTCCAGTGTAAGGCGCCCGCCCTGGATCTCGGTAAAGCTCCGGACGATGGCGAGTCCAAGGCCGCTCCCTTCCACGCTTCCGCGGGAGGCATCACCGCGGACAAAACGCTCCGTCAGCTCCTGCGCAGGCACGTAAAGCTCCGCCTCCGTGATGTTCTTGATGGTCACGGTGACATTGTCCTCGTCCTCTTCCATGGCGACGTAAACGCGCGTGCCCGTCATGGCGTACTTTGCAATGTTGTTGAACAGATTCTCGTAAATGCGATAGGTCTTCTCGCTGTCGAGCCGAAGGATCACCTTCTCCTCAGGGAAGGTCAGGCGCGTCGTCAGCCCCTTCTCCTCCAGCTTATCCTGCACCTCGAAATAGCACTGCTTGATCAGATTCGCGAGGTCGCAATTCTGGAGATTCAGCTGAATGTTTCCAGAATTCGCCTTGCTCACTTCGAACAGATCCTCGATCAGGCGCTTCAGTCGCAGCGACTTCTGATCCAGCGTATTGACGTAGCTCTGGATCTGCTCCGGCGTCAGATTCTTCTCCTTTAGGAGATTCACGTACGTAATGATCGCCGTCAGTGGCGTCTTTAAGTCATGGGATACGTTCGTGATGAGCTCCGCCTTCATCTTCTGGCTCTTCACCTCATCCTGCACGGCCTTATCGAACCCGTTACGGATCTGCACGAGGTCCTCCTTCACTGGCTCAAACAGCCCCAGCGAATCCTCCGGCTCATACTTCAGATTCCCCTCCGACATCTCCATCGTCATGCGCTGCAAGCCGCGGTAATCCCGCTGCACGGCCGCAATGTAACGCAGTACCAAAAGGAATAGTGTAAAGGAATACAGAAAAATCCCGATAAAACCAAGAATCGCAGCTTCAAAAACGAAGGTGACGATGAAGATCGCCGTAATGATCAGCATATTGATAAACACAAGGCGGAAAATCTTCCGACGCAGATCCATGCCGAGATTCAGCCTTCTGTACTCCTCGATCAGCTTCTTCGCGTGATGCTGCAGGGCGCGTCCAATGATCAAAAGGAAAAGGCGTTTACTGAAGTATTCGCGGAAGCCGATGATGCGGATCTCGCCGAGGCACCCGCCTACGTACCACGCCACAATGCATAGGAAAAAGACGTACAAACCTGCGCTGACATAGTCCATGTCATATTGCAGATATAACCCCGTCATCCAATTGCGCAGCGGGATCTTTGCACTGTAGATCAGCGCGATGAGCGCCAAAACGAACTCGAACGGCGCCCTTGCAAGGAGACGCACGGAGCGCTTCTCCGCGGAGCGTGAGTTTAGGTAAAAAAGACCGCTGAAGCATGCAATGCAAAGAATTGCCAGGCAAAATGCCTTCACTGACAAACTCGCAAATAGCTCTGACGCCACCTGAATTTCGTCATCCACGAAAGTAAAGCCATGCATCATCTGATACTTATAAGCCGAGATGCCGACCACCATGCTGCAGCTCGCGGGGTTGGTCACCTTACAGGTGCGCTCGATCGCGTCGCGCAGAAACCCGTATTCCACACCCTCGAGACTGATGCCACCCGAAAGGACCTGCCAAGTCTTTTCATGCATCACGCTGTTGAGGATTTTATAAAGCGACTCCCCATCGCCGCAATAGAAATTCCTTTCCCCAATGGAGGGCACGCCATGTTCATCATAATCGATCTGGAATAAATAGGTGTATTCCGTCGGGTTGATCGCGCTTAAATCCAGCGTCTGCGTATTGGTCAGCGTCCGCTCTGGGTGCTCTAGGTCCACAAGCCAATAGTCATAATACTGGTTAAATTCCGAAAAACTGTCCTCGAGGGATTGCAGATAGTATTCTACGTTCGCCCGCGTCTGGGTCGTAATGGATTCGTACTGTCCGATCAGTTCTTCTCGCATTTTCTCGTCAAACGCAGACGGAATTTCCGGCGTCGTCTTCGCGCCAAAGAGGAAATCCTCATAATGCAGATAAGGCTCCTTCCCCTCGCGAACGCGCTGATTGTTGCAAAGTTCCTTGTACAAAACGAAAAAATAGCCGTAAAGCTCCCGAATGTCGCTTGCAGACGGAACCGCATAGAAATTCGACCTGGAAGCGTCCTCTGCAGAGGAAAGGACCATCGTTCCCTCATCGATGCCGGCAGTTCCTTCGTCGATGGTTGCGCTCATGGTCACGGCGATGGAACCAGGGCGATTTTCCAAATAATCGCAATACGTGAAATAAGCGAAGATGGAAATCCCCGTCAGTAACAGTGCCGTCAGCACGCCCGCTAATGCAGTTTTCCCGTTAAAGAATTTCTTCATGAATCAAACCCTTATTGCTTCTCCATCTTGTAACCAACGCCCCAAACCACCTTAAGATACCTGGGGTTCTTCGGGTCTACTTCGATCTTTTCACGAATGTTTCTGACGTGCACCATGATGGTATCGGTGTTCACGGCCTTCTCATTCCATACGCGCTCGTAAATCTCGTCCGCGGAGAAAACGCGTCCGGGATTCTTCATGAGGAGCTGCACAATGCGAAACTCCATGGGCGTCAGCTTCACGGGCTCGCCGTCCACGGTCAGCTGCACCGTCTCTTCGTTGAGTTCCAGGCCGCCGAGGTGGAATACTGTTTCGTCGCCCTTGATCTCTTCTCCCGTGGTCACCTGGAGGTACTTTTCGTAGCGGCGCAGGTGCGAACTGATCCTTGCAAGAAGCTCCAGCGGCGTAAAAGGCTTGGTCACGTAATCGTCCGCGCCCATGTTTAGGCCAACCACCTTGTCGACCTCCTCGGACTTTGCGGAGAGCATGAGCACGGGGAATTCATACCCCTTCGAGCGCAGCTTCATGAGCATCGTCACGCCGTCCATGACGGGCATCATGATGTCGAGCACCGCGAGATGGATCTCCGCGTTTTCCACGATCTTCAGGCCCTCAAGGCCGTTTGCCGCCTTATAGACTTCATAGCCCTGGTTGCGCAGGTAGATCTCGATGCCATCCCTGATTTCCTTATCGTCTTCCACAATGAGTATGTTGTATTTTTTCTCCATATTGGCTACTCCCCCAATCTTGTTTACGTATTATAGCCCGCGTTTTCTAAGATAATCTGCAGAAAAAAGCAAAGAATTTCTAAAGATTCGTTCCTTGTCTATCATACTGTTTTCGGGAATAAATTGCAACAAAAACGGGAGCGCCCATCTGGAACGCTCCCGCTTGGTAGTTACTATTTGTTTTAGGTCACGGATTATTGACCAAGGCCTGCGCCTGCCATAACACCCATCATGCCGAATGCAAGAGACATAGCGAAGCTATCGGACTCGATCTCCTCAGCGTTTGCATAGGATGCAGGGATGGTGATGGGATCCATGTCAAGAATGTAAGCAACGATCTCCTGACCTTCAGCCTCGCCCTTCATCAGCTCCCACTCGCCAGTTGCGCGGTTCATGTAGATGAAGAACTCCTGATCTTCGCCAGCGGGCTTTACTACGTCGTAAAGAACGCCGTCGATGGTCTCTTCCTTCACGTAAACCAGATCAACTGCTGCGCCGTCTGCTGCTGCGTCAACGATGCCGCCTGCGGGATTCATCTGCTCAGCTACGGACTGGTCCATGTTGGTGGTCTTCTGAACGGTAGGCTCCTGACCGGAGATCTCCAGTGCAAGGTAAGCGCTCTTGTCCTTCATGAAGTAAGCGGTCATGCTGTTGTTGCTGCCGTCCTGACCAGGCATTCCAAGGTACAGCATGGAATCGCCATTGCTTGCGCCGAACTCCATCTTAAAGGAAATGGTCATGCCTTCCTCTTCCATGGTCATGTCGATGGAGAACTTCTTTCCGTCGAAGGTGTAGTTCTTGAAATACTCTTCGTACTTTGCGATCAGGTCAGCGTTGTCGCCGTTATTTCCGGCCTGAACCTCGCTGGAGGATGCATCAACTGCGCTGCTCTGGTCATCTGCCGCGCTGGAAGATGCATCAACTGCGCTACTCTGATCATCTGCCTCACTGCTCTTGGAATCAGCCTCGCTGCTCTTCTCAGCTACGGAGCTCTCCTGCTGCTTGTCATCGTCAGAAGACTTTGCAGGTTCGCTGTCGCCACAGCCTGCGAGCATTGCACTCATCAGCAAAAGTACGAGTCCTTTGGTTACAAATTTCATCTTTTTCATGTGTTTTTCTCTCCCTTTCGGTGAATCAATTCATAATACTTGGTTATTATAATATAAACTGATCACCATGAAAACTGTGTTTTTCCATGGAATTTCGCCTAAAATAATGGATTTCTTAGGAAAAATCCCATAAGTTACAAGTGTATCATAGCGTAATTTGGTGCAAAAGAAAAGGAGGGATGGCGCACCATATCCCTCCTAACGTCTCTTGTTTTGCACGATATGAAAAGTTTAGTCGATCACGTTTTTCACGCCCATGATGGTGCTGTACTGCGCCTT
>JAFPRF010000297.1 GCA_017400965.1 Lachnospiraceae bacterium | reverse complement strand
CGGTAAGATAGAACACGCAGCAACGCTGGAGATCGATGAAAAGGGCGTGACGGGCGCGGCGTACGTAGAAGAACTGCTCATGGGGGCAGGACCCGAAAGGGAAAGAGAAATCATTGATTTCGTTCTGGACCGTCCGTTTATCTTTGTGGTATACTCTGGTGATGGATCTGTTTTGTTTGAGGGCATCGTAAGAAATATTGAGTGATTGGCAGGAAAGAGACATGAGTGGGAACAAGAAAAAAGAGATTGTACGCATCGTGAAATTTGCATTGTTTTCAGCGAGCGCGGGGATCATTCAGGCAGGAGCGATTTTTCTGACGGAGACGCTGACGCCGCTGCCTAGCTGGCTATGCTATTTCATCGGATTGGTATTGTCGGTGCTTTGGAATTTTACGCTGAACCGAAAGTTTACGTTCCAGTCGGCGACGAACGTTCCCATCGCCATGTTGAAGGTGGCAGCGTACTATGCCGTGTTTACGCCGCTTTCGACTTTTGGAGTGAAATTCCTGACCGAGAGCTGCGGCTGGCTGCCAGCCTTCGCCGACGGCCTCGCCATGGCAACGAACCTTGTCACGGAATTCTTGTACCAACGATTTGTGGTGTTTGGAAAGAGTATTGATACGGCGGCTTAAAATTGCATGCCATAGCGCTTTGCGAGGATCTTAGGGATCTCCCGTACGCAGAGTTCGATGAAGTCCAGGTTTTGCTGCAGGGTCATGACCTGCAGGCTGCCGACCAGATCGTTGGAAACGTCAGGGAAATAGAACTGATTAAGTTCCTTTTGCGCGTCCGTCATGTCTGAGGTAACCTTTGAAGTACCTGCTTTGTCGAAGTTCATGTAGATGATAAATTCCTTGCTGTCGAGAAGCTCCTGCGAAGACACAAGATCAGGAATCTCGTAGGTTTCTTGGATGCGCAGTGTCTCCGGCATGGGGTGGTGGAAGGCGTAGGTGCGAACGAGCTCTAAGTCGATCAAATAAACATCCTTGGTGAAGGCGCGGAAGAACGCTTCGTCCGTCGGTTCCTTCCCCTGTGCGACGAGCTGATCTACGAAACCATCGCGAAAATGCAGAAGGTAGAGCTCATCCACCAGCATGTGGGTCAGGTATCCAAAATAGATTTCCCAGTGGTCGGAAGGCTTTGCAACGAGTCTGTCATAAAAGGCATTTAAGCGTTTTACGTAAGCTTCGAAGTTTTCCGGAATGCGAAGCTCATGCAGCCTTATGCCATCCTTAAAGTGCGTGTGGCGTTTCATCTCCCGCTCGTAATTCTTTCGGTTCATAACGGCGTCCGGTGCGAGATTGCCACAGTAAAAATATCCCGGATTTTGAATGTGAAATTGCTCCAGCAATCGGTCCGCGATCACCAGATGCATTACTGTTCCAGCCATGATGTCACTCCTAAAGCAAAACTTTGTATTGTTGACAGAGCCTTCCGTCTAAGAAAAGTTCCTGTTCAAGATTAAATCCCAATTTATTCAAAAGTCCTATGGAAGCCGCATTTGAAGTCTCTGAAAAGGCGATCACTTCTGGAATCTCCAGCTTCTTGGCATATTGCAGAATGGCGCTGCAAACCTCAAAGGCCAGACCCCTTCCCTGCCATGGTTTCGCGATCATAAACGCGAGCTCTGGCGCATCAAACCCTTCTCGAACCGTCAGGCCGGCACGGCCAATGATCTCTCCCGATGCCTTATCACATACCGTCCAAAGTCCATAACCGAATAATTCATAGACATGTTTCGCATAGTCCGAAAGCCAGGCGAGAAACGCATCGCGCTCAGGGGGGAGGCCTTCCATGTGTTCCGTAATGGAAGGTTCTTCATACAGTGCATAAAAGGCATCCGCATCCTGCGGGATGGTTTCGCGTAAGGTACAGCGCGCGGTTTCCAGGATGTCCCAAGGGATTCCTTTTTGTCTTCGATACACCTTGTCCAAATATTCTGCATCGATCTCCGAGAGGTCCGTTGCCAGGTATTTTATCCCATCAAAGCGTTGCTCCTGACCGCCTTCATGAAGGAGACCCAGGACAGGCTTGCCTTCTCTTTGCAATTGTCTCGCGCGGCTTTCCTCATCGGTGATCCAAAGCGCGTCCTCATTTTGCGGCGCATATTCCACGCAGATGCCTTCTGGCTTCAAGACCTCGATCCAATCGTCTAATGGCTCACTTTGCGTGATCTCCAGCGCGACGTATTTCAAATAAAACATTTCCCTCATCCTTTCCTCTTTACGGAAATCAAGTTTTGGGCTAGAATAAGTATAACTGTTTTGCGCCCGAAAAGCAAAACAAATCATCAATTGATAAGCAAATAGGAGGAATTTCAAATGTCAAATCCCATCGTAACCTTTACCATGAAAGACGGCGGTGTTTTCAAGGCGGAGCTGTATCCCGAGATTGCGCCCAACACTGTAAACAATTTCATCAGCCTTGTAAGCAAGGGCTTTTACAATGGTCTGATCTTCCATCGCGTGATCCGCGGTTTCATGATCCAGGGCGGTTGTCCCGATGGCACCGGCATGGGTGGCCCTGGCTACAGCATCAAGGGTGAGTTCTCTCACAATGGTTTCAAGAATGACTTGAAGCATACGCCTGGCGTTCTTTCCATGGCGCGTTCCATGATGCCGAACTCCGCAGGCAGCCAGTTCTTTGTAATGCATCAGACGAGCCCTCATCTTGACGGGGAGTACGCTGCTTTCGGTAAGGTCATCGAGGGCATGGACGTGGTAAACGCCATCGCTGAGACTGCAACGGACTTCCGCGATCGTCCGCTGGAGGACCAGATCATGGAGAGCGTCACCGTCGAGACCTTCGGCGAAACCTATCCCGAGCCTGAGAAGTCTGGGAGAAGATAAGACCACGGGCCTGCGCGGATGGACTCCCCTCGGAACGGCTCGGACTGCACTAAGCTCACCTTCGGCCCTCATTCAAAGACATTCGCTCGATTATAAATCTCGACTCATGTCTTTTCGGTCCTCGGTTTGCTAAGTGCTGCCGGCTAATTGTTCCGCGGGGAGTCCATCCGCGCAGGCCCTTACGTTACAGAATAATACAGAAT
>JAFPRF010000296.1 GCA_017400965.1 Lachnospiraceae bacterium | reverse complement strand
GTTTGGGACAGCTTTGTTATAATACCACGGGTATATTCCGTTGTCAACAGGTTTTTAAAAATTTTTAAAGGAGATTTGGAAGGAAATTTACTTTCTGGCTGATTGCCTGTAGGAAAACGGCTAAATAGTTGTTTTCAAAGAACCAGCGAAGCGCCACGTTATCCCTCGTCCAATCCAAGATCTGTTCGCTGATCGCGCCCATGTCCATGATCATGACAAAGAAATACAGCGTCCAAAGAAGGAGCGTTGTCTCCAAAATGCCGACCAAAATGCCCAGCAACTTATCCAGCCAGTTTACGATCGGCAGCTTTACCACGAGCTTCGCAGAAAAGAAGATCGGCTTGAGCGCAAACTGAACAATGCCAAGCACCGTCAGCATCAGCACCATGAGGACGGTGTTAAACACCTGTCCGGATTGGTAGCTCTTCATGCCGTTGGTGATCAGCGCCACCGTGATGCAGGTAATGATCAGGGAAAAAAGCATGATGACTTCCTTCACCATGCCCCTGGTATAACCGCTACGAATCTTTATGACTAAAACTATGATCACTGCGATCAGCAATAAATTCATCTGCATTCCCCTTTATTACTTTAACTGGATCGTGTCGATGGAGGTGTCCGTTACGACGCGGTAACGATACGGCGTCTCCGTCGGGATCATGAGAGAGATATTCTTATCGAACTTCCCTTCATATTTACAAACGCCCGCCATCGTGTAGATCACGCAATCCGTTCCATTATATATGGTATAAGTCCCGTTTTCGAAGAAAACGCCGAGATAGTCCATGTCAAAATACCGCTCCGCCACGTTCTCGCCAGAGGTATTATAGATGCGCAATACGTACTTCGCCTCCGCGCGGTCCGAAGTAAAGACAAGGCCCACGTAATTTTGGTCATAGTAAACCGCCTTCACTTCCCGGTCGAGGATGTGCTCCTTCTTCGTCGCAGGCACCTGCGAACCCGAATAGAACATCAGACGATTATCCGCCACTGCGAAAGCCGCGCTATTGTTCATGAAATGGATCTCGGGCACGATCATGTCACGGTAAGTAAAGGTACTTACCAGCTGGTCGCTCTGGTTGTCACCCACGGGTCCATAATTATAGAACGCAATGTTGCTGACAATGCTGCCCTCTTCTACAAAAATAAAGCTTACTGCGAGGAGGTCGCCATTGGGTGAAAGGGAAAGCGCCGCCGGATAACCGCTCTGGCTCATGTGGAACTGGCCTTCATATTTCAGCACGGCCGTACCGTTGGTGTCATAGGTGTTCATCCACATGACGTTGGAATCTTCCAAAAGCGCCGTCACGCGACCCGTCGTCGACACGGTAATGTTCTTGATGGGCAGGTTCGTCTCGATCTTCCCCATCTGGCTCTCGGCGCTCTGCACGAAGATTTCATGACCATTGTAGCCGCAGATCGCGGAAACGTTCTGACAGGTCGCCAGTACGATGTCCTGGATCTCAAAGCTCTGGTTCCAGGTCATAACGCCCTTGCCATCCACGCTGTGCGCACCATCCCTACTGTAGGTCAGGATGGAATTCCCGAGCTTGACGTCCTTTGCGCCGTCCACCTTGACACGATCCACCGATGCCACGACGTCATAGCCCACGTAGATCTTTCCGCGGGACCGGACGTACAGATAACTTACAACGCCAACAAGGATGACTAGAACGACAAGTATCCGGATCCAG
>JAFPRF010000295.1 GCA_017400965.1 Lachnospiraceae bacterium | reverse complement strand
GGCAATGGTACGATTCCTGCCGTTTACTCCGACAGAATTCGTCTGGCTAAGCATGCCGGCATGAAGATCATGGAGCTTGTTGAGAAAGATATCAAGCCTCGTGACATCATGACGAAGGATGCGTTCCTGAACGCGCTGACCGTTGACATGGCGCTTGGGTGCTCAACCAATACGATGCTTCACATTCCCGCAATTGCGAAGGAAGCTGGCGTTGATCTGAACCTCGACATTGCCAACGAGCTTTCCGCTAAAACCCCGAACCTCTGCCATCTGGCACCGGCTGGACCTACCTACATGGAAGACCTCAACGAGGCAGGCGGCGTTTACGCGGTTATGAACGAACTGACCAAAAAGAACTTACTGCATCTTGATTGCATGACCGTCAATGGCACGACCATCGGCGAGAACATCAAGAATTGCATTAACATGGATCCCGAAGTCATCAGACCCATTGAGAATCCTTATTCCGAGACTGGTGGAATTGCCGTGCTGAAGGGTAACCTTGCTCCCGATAGCGGCGTTGTAAAGCGTTCTGCAGTTGTTCCTGAGATGATGGTTCATGAAGGTCCCGCAAGAGTCTTCGATTGTGAAGAGGATGCGATCGCAGCCATCAAGGGCGGCAAGATCGTTCCCGGCGACGTTGTTGTGATCCGTTACGAAGGCCCTAAGGGCGGCCCTGGCATGAGAGAGATGCTGAATCCTACCTCTGCAATTGCCGGCATGGGACTTGGTTCCTCCGTTGCATTAATTACAGACGGACGCTTCTCCGGCGCATCCAGAGGTGCTTCCATTGGACACGTATCCCCTGAAGCAGCCGTAGGCGGACCGATCGCACTGGTGGAAGAGGGCGACATCATCCGCGTTGACATCCCTGCAAATAAGCTGGACGTTCTTGTAAGCGATGAAGTTCTGGCTGAAAGAAGAGCAAAGTGGCAGCCTAGAGAGCCTAGAGTGACGACTGGTTACCTCGCTAGATATCATGAGCTCGTTACAAGCGGTAACAGAGGCGCTGTTTTGGAAGTACCGAAGAGATAAAATCCTCGAGAGGAGAGTTGAAAGATGTTGTTGAATGGTTCTGAAATTGTAGTAGAATGCCTCAAGGAACAGGGCGTAGATACCGTCTTTGGTTATCCCGGAGGCACCATCCTGAACGTATATGATGCACTTTACAAGCACAGTGACGAGATCCGTCACATCTTGACCAGCCACGAGCAGGGCGCTGCCCATGCTGCCGACGGTTATGCACGTGCGACCGGCCGCGTTGGCGTTTGCCTTGCGACCAGCGGCCCTGGTGCGACCAATCTGGTCACTGGTATCGCAACCGCTTACATGGATTCCGTTCCCCTAGTTGCCATCACCGCAAATGTTGCACTTCCCATGCTTGGAAAGGATACTTTCCAAGAGGTTGACATTGCCGGCGTGACGATGCCTATCACCAAGCACAACTACATCGTTAAGAAGGTAGACGACCTCGCACCCATCATGCGTGAGGCCTTCGCCATCGCTAGAAGCGGCCGTCCTGGCCCCGTTCTTGTTGACATCACGAAGGACGTTACTGCTGCGACCTGCGAATACACGCCTGAAAAGCCCGTAATTGAAGAGCCTAAGGCCTTCATCAATGACGCCGAGCTTGCTAAGGCACTTTCTTTCATCAAGGAAGCAAAGAAGCCCTTTATTTACCTTGGCGGCGGCGCCGTGATCTCTGGTGCATCCAAGGAAGTTGCTGAGTTTTCAGAGTTAATTGACGCCCCCGTTTGCGATACCTTGATGGGTAAGGGCGCATTCGACGGCTACAGCGATCGCTACACCGGCATGATCGGCATGCACGGCACCAAGGCTTCCAACCTCGGTGTAAGTGAATGCGACCTTCTGATCGCTCTCGGCGCAAGATTCTCCGACCGCGTAATTGGTAATCCCAAGCGCTTCGCAGAGAACGCTAAGATCATTCACATTGACATTGATAAGGCGGAGATCAATAAAAACATCCGCGTGGACGCGTCCCTTGTTGGCGACCTGAAAGAAGTTTTGAAGGTTCTGAATGCCAAGATTGAAAAGAAGGATCATTCCGATTGGATGGCTCACGTAAAAGAGCTGAAGATCAAGTACCCGATGAAGTATGAGGATGAAAACCTTGCTTGTCCTTACGTGATCGAAGAGCTCGACCGCGTGACCAAAGGCGAAGCGATCATCACCACCGATGTTGGTCAGCATCAGATGTGGGCAGCGCAGTACTATAAGTACACCCAGCCCCGCACCTTCCTTTCCTCCGGCGGTCTCGGCACCATGGGTTACGGCCTTGGCGCATGTATCGGCGCACAGGTTGGCCAGCCCGATAAGATTTGCGTAAACATCGCAGGTGACGGATGCTTTAGAATGAACATGCAGGAGCTTGCAACCGCAAGCCGTTACAATATCCCCATCGTTGAGATCGTGATCAACAACCACGTGCTCGGCATGGTTCGTCAGTGGCAGACCTTGTTCTACGGTAAGCGTTATTCCCAGACCGTACTGAATGATAAGGTAGATTTCTGCAAGGTTGCGGAAGGCCTTGGCTGCGAAGCAATCCGCGTAACTTCTAAGGAAGAGGTTGGTCCCGCCCTCGAGAAAGCCATTGCCTTAAAGGCTCCCGTACTTGTGGAAGTGATGATCCCCGAGGATGACAAGGTATTCCCGATGGTACCCGCTGGTGCACCGATCAGTGAAGTATTTGACGGAGACGATCTGAAGAAGAAAGAACAGGCTTAATTCAAGGAGTTCCATGAAGAAAAAGATCATTATCGCCTTGATTTGCATATTGGTTCCCATAGGAGCGCTCGGCTGCGCTGGCTATGCGTACATGTCGGACTATGTGAAGACGCGTTTTGCGCCGAACACTTGGGTTGACGGCGTTTACTGCACGGGTTACTCGCCCGAAGTTGTCAATGAAGCGCTTCTCATGGGTTTGACGCCACCTACGGTCACGATCACGGACGCAGCAGGAGAGCAGTATTCCTTTGACCTTGCGGACGCTGACATGTCGTATGACTACTCACAGAGCCTTAACGCCTACCTTAGGCATCAGCAGGAGGAGGGTTGGGTGAGTCAGGTTGGACAGACAAATAACATCACGACTGGTAAGCCCTATTTCCAATATGATCAGGCTAAGGTCGAAGAGTGGTGGAATTCTCTGCCGATCGTCAAGGCCGAAGCCGCGGAACCTGTCTTCGAGATGAAGCTTGAAGATGGCACCTATACGCTGACCAATACGTTGGCAGGTCATCTTGACGTCGAAAAAGGCTTGACCGAAGTGGAAAATGCAATTACCCACGGCGAAACGGAGATTTCCCTCGTTGATGCGGATTGCTATTTCGATTACAAGCTGACGGCTGAGCAAAAGAAGACCGAAGCGGACTATGAGCTTTTAAAGGACTTAGAACAATGTGGCCTCGTCTATGACATGGGCGCGGAAAAGATCGTCTTCGACGAGAAGCTCATGAACAGTTTTATCGCAAAGGACAGCAAAGGCAATCCCTTGAAGGACGAGAGCGGAAATTTCTATTATGACCTTGAAAAGGCCGATGCTTACATGGAAGACCTTTGTGAGCAGTACCACACCTACGGCGTGGAGCGTCCCTTTAAGACCAGCCGCGAAAGTGGCGACATCGTCATGGTAAAGCCCGGTAACTTTGGTACCGAGATCGACGTGGAAGCGGAAAAAGAGTTCCTTCGCGACATTTTGTCGAATTCCAGGAAGCGCAAACTCACGACCAATCACGTGCCGACCTACATTCACGAAACGCTTTATCATGGTCTGGATGATACCGGCGGCACCTACGTTGAGGTGGACAAGCTGGAGCAGAAGATTTACTTCTATATGAACGGTGAGCTCATGGTAACCTCTGGCGTTGTAACAGGAAATCTTCGTACGAGGCATGACACCTACGAAGGTGCGTTCTGCATCCAGGGCAAGTACAAAAACAAAGTGCTCCGAGGCCCAGGATATGCCTCCTTTGTAAGACGCTGGATGCCGATCTATAAAGCCATCGGCCTGCATGACGCGAACTGGCGTAAGGAGAAGGAATTCGGCGGAGACACCTATAAGAGAAATGGTTCTCACGGATGTGTGAACATGCCAGACAATACGACGGACATCATCTTCGACAACATCGAGATAGGAACAGCCGTATTCATTTTCCAATAGTCGATCGAAAATTTATTGATTTAAATAACTAAAGTCTTGACTTTACGTCCAAGAAAGAATATTCTAGTATCTAATGAAATAAAGCCAAATACAGGAGGAGAAAAGTTATGGCAAGAGTGTACAATTTCTCGACAGGTCCTGCGGTTCTGCCTGAGGAAGTATTGAAGGAAGCTGCTGACGAGATGCTTGATTACAAGGGAACTGGCATGTCCGTTATGGAGATGAGCCATCGTTCCAAAGCTTATCAGGCAATCATCGATGAGGCTGAGGCAGACCTTCGTGAACTGATGAACATCCCTGACAACTACAAGGTACTGTTCCTTCAGGGCGGCGCAAGCCAGCAGTTCGCAATGATCCCCATGAACCTGATGAAGAACAAGGTTGCTGACTACATCGTAACTGGTCAGTGGGCAAAGAAGGCATATCAGGAGGCTTGCATCTACGGTAAGGCAAACAAGATCGCTTCCTCTGAGGACAAGACCTTCTCTTACATTCCCGATTGTTCTGACCTCCCCATCAGTGAGGATGCAGACTATGTTTACATCTGCGAGAACAATACCATTTACGGTACCAAATTTAAGACTCTGCCTAACACGAAGGGCAAGACCCTGGTTGCAGACGTATCCAGCTGTTTCCTTTCCGAGCCCGTTGACGTAACCAAGTATGGCGTAATCTACGGCGGCGTTCAGAAGAACATCGGACCTGCAGGCGTGGTTATCGTGATCATCCGCGAGGATCTGATCACCGAGGATACCCTTCCCGGAACTCCTACGATGCTCAAGTATAAGATTCATGCAGACAACGGAAGCATGTACAACACTCCTCCCGCATACGGCATCTACATCTGCGGCAAGGTATTCAAGTGGATCAAGAAGATGGGTGGTCTGACCGCCATGAAGGAGCGTAACGAGGCTAAGGCTAAGGTTCTCTATGATTTCCTTGACCAGAGCAAGCTCTTCAAGGGCACCGTTCGCAAGGAAGACAGATCCCTCATGAACGTTCCTTTCGTTACCGGCAATGAGGAGCTCGACGCGAAGTTCGTTAAGGAAGCTACCGCAGCTGGTTTCGTAAACCTCAAGGGCCACAGAACCGTAGGCGGCATGAGAGCTTCCATCTACAATGCAATGCCCATCGAAGGCGTGCAGAAGCTCGTTGAGTTCATGAAGAAGTTTGAAGAGGAGAACGCATAATGAAAATCCATTGCTTAAATCCAATCGCTCAGGTTGGTCTGAAGAATTTTTCTGCTGAGTATGAGATGACGCAGAACGTAAACGAAGCAGAGGGTATCCTTGTAAGAAGCGCTTCCATGCATGAGCTGGAGCTTCCCGACAGCCTCCTTGCAGTGGCAAGAGCAGGCGCCGGCACCAACAACATTCCTCTGGACAAGTGCGCTGAGAAGGGTATCGTTGTTTTCAACACTCCCGGCGCAAACGCAAACGGCGTTAAGGAGCTCGTAATCGCTGGCATGCTGCTCGCTGCAAGAGACGTAGTTGGCGGCATTGAGTGGGTTAAGGCCAACAAGGATGACGCTAACATCGCAAAGACCGCTGAGAAGGAGAAGAAGAACTTCGCAGGTACTGAGCTGATGGGAAAGAAGCTCGGCGTTATCGGTCTTGGTGCCATCGGCGCAAAGGTTGCAAACACCGCGATCAGCCTTGGCATGGAAGTATACGGCTACGATCCTTACCTTTCCGTAAACGCTGCATGGCAGCTTTCCAGATCCGTTAAGCACGTGATCAACGTAGATGACATCTATGCTGACTGCGATTACATCACCATTCACGTTCCCCTGCTTGACTCCACGAAGGGCAGCATCAACCGTGAAGCCATCGCAAAGATGAAGGACGGCGTTGTCATCCTGAACTTCGCAAGAGACCTGCTTTGCAACGAGGCAGACGTGCTCGAGGGCATCAAGAACGGCAAGATCGCTCGTTACGTATCCGATTTCCCGAATCCCACGACCGCTGGCCAGACTGGCTGCATTGTGATCCCTCACCTTGGCGCAAGCACCGAGGAGAGCGAAGACAACTGTGCGATCATGGCAGTGCAGGAGATGACGGACTATCTCGAGAATGGTAACATTCGCAATTCCGTAAACTATCCCGCATGTGACATGGGCGTATGCGCAGCTGCAGGACGTATCGCGATCTTCCACAAGAACATTGCGAACATGATCACGAAGTTCACGGGCGCGTTCGGCGAGAAGAACATCAACATCACGAACATGACGAACAAGTCTCGCGGTGACTACGCTTACACGATGTGTGACGTAGAAGCACCCGTACCCGCAGACATCGTAAAGAGCCTCGAAGCCATCGACGGCGTCTTCCGCGTACGTATCGTAAAATAACCTGGAGTTTCTGAAGGCCCTCCCCTGTCGGGGAGG
>JAFPRF010000294.1 GCA_017400965.1 Lachnospiraceae bacterium | reverse complement strand
CTGTGAGGAAGAACTGCAGCTGACTAGGCGATGCCTGGAGATCATTTTGAAACATGGATTCGGCTTGGCGATTCAGACAAAATCCGACCGCATTCTTCGGGATATCGATCTGTTGTCGGAGATCAACCAGTCTGCGAAATGCGTGGTGCAGATGACGCTGACGACTTATGACGATGATTTGTGCAAGATTCTGGAGCCGAATGTCTGCAATACGAAGCGGCGGATCGAAGTGCTGGAAGAAATGAAAAAAAGGGGCATTCCTACGATCGTCTGGATGACGCCGATCTTGCCCTTTATTAACGACACGGAGGAGAATGTCACGGCGATTCTGAACGAATGCGTCAGAGTTGGCGTAAAGGGCGTGATTGATTTCGGCATGGGCCTGACGCTTCGGGAAGGTGACAGGGAATACTATTATGCAGCGCTCGATCGACATTTCCCAGGAATGAAGGAGCGATACATTAGGCGCTATGGCAATGCGTATGAGCTGCAAAGTCCAAATGCAAGGCAGCTTCAAAAGGTCTTCCATAGCATCTGTAAGGAGCATGGCATCCTGCATACGCCTGATGAGTGCTTTCAATTCATGAGGGAACTGCCGGATAAATACCAACAGATGAGTTTGTTTGATCTGTAAAGGGGTGTTGATAGGGGCAGGATTGACAAAACCGGTCGGCTAAACTATAATCTCTATGTTTTGGGGAGAATATAGTTTGTCGAAAGGAAAAGAAGATGAAGAAGAAAATATTACTTGCCATGGTTGCGGCAGTGCTAGCCATGGGCGGATGCGGCGAAGCGAAGGGAGAAAGCGAGCCTGTGATCGAGAGTCAGGCAATTGTGGCGACGGACAAGAGTGAGACGGACGGCGCAAAGGAGAGCGCGCAGGGCGAAGAGGCAGATTCCTACGAGGCGCAGATCAAGGAAGAGGTCGCTAAGATCGCTAACGAGGCGGGTTCTCTTTCCAAGGAACTTGTCAGCATCAACGAGCTGTACAATAAGTATGACGACATGAGATCGAATGCGCAGGATCAGGCGTCCATGAATGAAATGAGCAAGTATGGAACGCAGGTCTGGAAGGAAGAGGTTGCTAGCCTTCTTGAGAGGATCAAGGAAAAGGATGCATCGATCTACAGTGAGGTTTTCTCGGAATATGAAAAGTGGGAGAGCCACGTACCTTTCATGGCAGAGAAGATGAGCGAAGATTACAAAGACGGTTCCATCTATCCTTCCATGTATGCCTACAACGAGGCAATGCGTTATAAGAGAATGGCTTACAATCTGGCAAGTACTTTTGCGGACATCGCGAAGGAAGCAGATTTCGTATATCCCGATAGTACGCGCTGTGGTTTCTACGGTGATTACGAGGGAAGCAGCTACCTGACCATCACCGAGGGCATGGAGAGCGGCACCTACAATGTTGTGATCCACATTGATGATACGAAGGAGCTTCGTGGCTGGGCTGAGGTGGAGGATGCGCCTGACAGCGATACGTATCTTCTCTTTACTAGCGATGATGGTACCGTAAAGGGTTACGTCAGTCATTCTTCTTT
>JAFPRF010000293.1 GCA_017400965.1 Lachnospiraceae bacterium | reverse complement strand
TCTCGAACAAGTGGGAGAAATACTTCATCGCGCACTTCATGATGATTGCGAGGATCGTTCCCAAAATCAGTACTGCTATCAGATAGATGCTTGCGATCCTGGGGCTGACAAAGAATGCCGCCGTCATCGCGATCACAAGGCTAAACGGTGCACGAATGCACATGCGCAGGATCATCTGATAAGCATTCTGCAGGTTACTTACGTCCGTGGTCAGTCTCGTCACAAGACCTGCCGTGGAAAACTTATCAATGTTTGCAAAAGAAAAACCCTGGATTCTGGTAAACATGGCCTCTCTTAGGTTTTTCGCGAATCCGGTGGATGCCCTCGCACCGTACTTTCCTCCCATGGCACCGGCATAGAGTCCAACCACTGCCGCGATCAGCATCGCGCCGCCCATGAGATAGATGTGCGTCATGTTCCCCGCTTCGATTCCTTCATTAATGATGGAACCCATGAGCAGGGGAATCAACGTTTCCATTAAAACCTCCAAGATCATAAAACAAGGAGTTAAAATGGAATCTTTCTTGAATTCCTTGACCTGTTTTAATAACGTCTTTACCATCTTGTTACCCTTTCTTTTTTACTTCTTCTCGGTTTCGAGATTGTCTCTGAACTTATCGAGGATGCGAAGGAACTCTTCCTTTTCCTCCGGGGTGATGCCCTCCTCGAGATCGCGGTGGAACTGCTCGATCTGTTCCTTTACCTTAAAGTGCCGCTGCTCAGCCTTCTTTGTCAGGACGATCTTTTTCAGTCTACCGTCATTGGGCACCGGGATCCGTTCGATGAGACCCTTTTGCTCCATGCTCTGGAGCATGACCGTCGCCGTGGAACGCCGGATCTGAAACCATTTCTCAATGTCCTTTTGGAAGACGTCTCCCTTTTTGCTGTTTTCAAAAATGGAGCCGATCACCGGGCCCTGGATGCCGCCCAGATCCTCGAGACCATTCTCCGCAAACCTTTGATTCAGGCTTCTGCGGATAAGGTTGTTGATCATGCCGAGTTCAAAACCTACGGCACGCTCACTGTTTTGTCCCATGTCACACCTCTCTTCCGTATTGTTTAAAAGTGAAAATGTTAGATAACTAACATCTTTGTTAGCTATCTAACATTATACACGGGTTATGGGAAAAATCAAGTATCAATTTAAAAACAATCTCGTACTAGTAAGGGCTCGCCATGCTCTCTGCCTTGGCCACGGCTTCCTCTAGGTTCATGCCATGGAAATAGCCTGCCGCAAAGCATCTGCCAGACTTCTTGTCATCCACAAAGGCGCCAACGACTACGCCGGGGATTGCGCTTTCCGGCGCATTGGGCGCATTCGGTCCGCCAAGGTCCGTTCTGCACCACCCGGGATCGGTCAGGTTGATCATCACGTCCGTTCCCTGCAGCTTGGAGCCAAGGTCGATGGTGATCTTGTCCAGCGCCGCCTTGCTCGCGGAATACCCCGCCTGCTCCGGCTCTAAGCGAATGCCGCTGGTGGTGTTCACGATCCTGCCAAAGCCGCGCTCTATCATCTTCGGAAGGAAGTGATAGCAGATCATCGCAGGTGCCACCGTGTTGATCTTATAGCTTTCCATATAATCGCTCACGGGCGTCTCGAAATAATCCACGCGATACGCGATCTGCAGTCCCGCGTTGTTGAGCACAATGTCAACGACTGGCGTTCTTTCGTCGATCTCCTTTAGCATCGCCGCAACGGCGTCCAGATCAGTCAGCTCCGCGCCAACGGCATATGCCTCCACGCCAAGGGCCTTCACCTCGTCCAAAACCTTCTGGCAATTCTCCTTCTTTCGTCCCTGCAGGATCAGATTACAGCCCTTCTGTGCCATAAATAGCGCAGCCAGCCGTCCAATGCCTCTGCTCGCGCCCGTGATCAGCGCCCATTTTCCTTTTACGTTTACCACTCTTTAACCCTCCATGATCCGCTTCTTCGCGGCCTCTAATTCTGCGATCACCTTGTCACACCATGCGTCAAACTCTGGATCCTCCACCTGACACTCCGGGTGCGAGAGCACGTACTCCAGCGTCTTTCGAACGCCCTGCTCGAAGCGCACGTTCATGGAAAGACCGGGCACCGCCCTCTTTAGCTTCGTATTGTCAAAGACCACGCTGTGCGCCTTGTCTCCCAAAAGTCCTCCGCGGAAATCATACTTGCTGCAGGAGGAAAGGAAGTCGGACGATACATAATAAGGCTTAAACTCCACGCCCAGCGCGTCTGCGATGGCCTGGAAGATCTGGTTCCAGGTCAGTGCCTCGTCGTTTGTGATCTGATAGCACTCGCCGATGGCGTGCACGTTGCCCATAAGTCCGACAAAGCCCTTTGCGAAATCGCTGTTGTGGGTCATGGCCCAAAGGCTCGTTCCGTCGCCGTGTACGATGACGGGCTTACCCTCCAGCATGCGCTTGATCACCTGATAGCTTCCCTTGTCGCCGTGCACGCCCATGGGAACGTTACGCTCGTCGTAGGTATGGCTCGGGCGGATGATGGTCACGGGGAAGCCGTCCTCGCGATACCACTTCATGAGGAGTGCCTCACAGGCGATCTTGTTTCTCGAATATTCCCAGTAGGGGTTTGCCAGCGGCGTTCCCTCGGTGATGCGAAAATCTCCGATGGGCTTTTGGTACGCCGATGCGGAGCTAATGTACATAAACTGCTTGGTCCTGCCCTTAAAAAGACGATAGTCGCGCTCAAGCTGCGCGGGCACAAAACCGATAAAGTCACAGACCGTGTCGAACGTCATGTCGCCGAGGGCTTCCTTCGTCTTTCCCTCGTCATTTACGTCCGCGTGGATCACGTTCACGCCCTGCGGGATCTCCGCCTCGCGGCTGCCGCGGTTTAACAAATAGAGCTGCCAATCCGGATCCTGCGAAAGCAGTCTCGTGATCGCCATGCTAATGGTTCCAGTTCCCCCAATGAATAAAGCCTTTCTCATACGATCTCCTTTCAGGGCAAATTTTAAGGCCCCGTTCCTTCTCTTGTTTCACCGGCGCAGGCCAGTGGATTACAAGGAAAGTATAGCATCGTATGGGAAAGGCTTTCTAGTTTATTCTTGTTACTTGCTTCTTATTTTTTGTCACGTGATTTGGCTTAGTCCCAAAGCGCCTCAAAGGCGATGTCCAGATCCACGTCGCCGCTGATACCGGATACGCGACCCTTATCGGAGTATTGCCAGATCTTGTAATCATAAGGATAATAGAAATCCTTATTGTAATAGGCGAACCACTTATCGTAGTCCTCGAGCTGTGATACGTCCAACATCACGGCGCCCATCTCCAGATTGTGGTAGATCATGGGGCGATAGCCTGCTGCCGCCACTCTGTCACAGAAGGACTTTACCAGCGTCGTACGCGTCTGCGCGTCCAGCTGGTTCATTCTCGCGTTCGCCGCGGAGACTCTCTCCACGTCGATCACGACGGGAAGGTCGATGCGATAGGGCCGGATCAGGTCGAGGAACATCTCCACCTCTTCGGCGACCTCCGCTTCCGTCGTCGCCTGGGTGTAGAAGTACGCGCCCGTCTTAATGCCTGCGTCGTTGGCACCCTGCAGGTTATCCTTCGCCGTGGTATCCTCCACGAGTACGCCACTCTCGCCATAGCCGCGATAGCCTACGCGGATGAATGCAAAGGTCACTCCGTCTGCCGCTACCTTCGCCCAGTCGATCTTGCCCTGGAACTTCGATACGTCGATGCCCTTATAGGAAGACACCTTACCGCCCGTCATGTACTGGAGCTCGCCGCTCTCCAGGGTGATCAGGTTCTCCATGTGATAATCGTTTTTCTTTAAGTCGTCATTGATGGGTACGAAGCGATAGGTTCCGCCGCTTCCGACAACGAGCTGATCCGTGTAAAGGGATCTGAGCACTGCTGCCACGCTCTGTCCGTTTTCAATGCCCTGACGGATCTCGTCCAGCGTTTGTCTTCTTCCCGCACCGGTACCTGCCGCATACTCCTCGGTCAGACGCGCCTGAAGCTCCTGCTCGCGCTGCGCCGCTTCCGACTGCGCCTTGGCCAGGGCTTCCTGGTTTTGTCTCGTTAACTCTTCTTCCTTTTGCTTTTCGACGCTGTCCATGTAATACATGGTTCCCAAAACGGCGCCGACAAGGAGGATCAGGATCAGGCCAAGCACCACCACCGGTCCGCTAAAAGGGTTCTTTTTCGGATTTCTTCTCGAAACGGGCTCGCTTGGCGCGGCAGGTGCTGCGGCTTTCGCCGGCGCTGCCTTCCTTACGGGCTTTTGCGACTCCTCCGCCTTCACTTCTTCCTCGACAGCCTCTTCCTCCGTAAAATCGTCAGGCTCGTCGAAAAAGTCGCCCTCGTCCTCGCCGAGGTCTTCGTCGTCCAAAGCCTCGTCCTCGTAGTATTCGCCTTCTTCGTACTCCTCGAACTCTTCCTCCGTCAGCTCTTCCTCATCGGTCTGCAGATCGAAGTCCAAGTTCATGTCCTCAAGTTTGCTCATAGTCCCCTCAATTCCCGTGTCCTAAACTATTCCGTATCACCCTCGTTGTAATCATGCAGCCACTGTCCTGCCTTACGCGCCAGGTCCGTGTCAGGGAACAGTTCGATCACGCGGTTGTAGATCGTTACGGCGTTTACTGCATCGCCGTTTCTGCGATATGCATTACCCAGATCCAAAAGCGCCTCGGCGTTGTTCGGATCATAGTACACTGCCCTCAGGAAGTTTTCGATGGCCGCGGGGAAATCCTCGTTTCTAAAGGAAACGTAACCCGCCTCATGATAGGTCTTTGCAAGCTCAGGTCCGATCAGCGCAAGCAGCGCATTGTACAGGCCCTGGAACTCCTCCGAAGCATCCTCGATGCGAACGTTCTCGCGCACGCTGTCAAGCAGCTCTGCCGTCTGCCCCACGTCCTTCGTGGACAGGTAAACGCTGGCTGCCACGAAGAGCTGATCCATCTCGCGAAGCTTACCCTCCGTGCCCTCATAGGCGTCAAGGTCAAGCTCGAGCTGTTCCTTCGCCTTCTCTAAGGTTGCCACCTGATTTTCCAACTGCTGGATCTGATTCGTCTTGGAATCAAGCTGTCCCGCGATGGATTCCACGCGCTCCTGCGCCTCATTTTGCGCCTCGCGCTTATTGGCGGGAAGCACTAAGAAGTACATGGCTGCCGCGCCGATCACCAAACCGATGATGATGTTGAGCACGGTGGAGAAGCCGCTTCTCGTTCCGTCCGCCAGGTTCGAGGGCTGAATGATCACCTCATTGTCGCTCTGGTAGCGAACGGTCTCTTCCTTTTTATGCTTTCGGTCGTTCTTTTCAATTTCGTCCGGCGCCAGCATCTTATCTACTTCCTGCAGATAGAGAAGCGCCTGGGTGTTGCTCTTGTCGATGCCAAGCGTCTTATTGAGCTCGCGCCTTGCCTTTTCCCAATCCTCGTTGTCCATGTAAAGAAGCGCCAGCAATAGGTGCGCCTTTACAAAGCGGGGGCTTAGGGATAGTACCTTCTTTAACTGGATGATCGCCAGGTCCTTGCTGCCCTGCTCGCAATACGCCAGCGCCTGATTGTATTTCTTCATGGTCTGGCGGATCACGTCATAGCGGGAAGGGTTGTTTTGGATCCTCTGGATGTAATCCGACGCGATGTTTTTCTTGGGCTCCACGTTCATGCTCAGGATCCACTCGCTCATGGCCTCCGTGCACTCACCGATCTCGTAGTAAACCAGGCCCAAGAGATTTCTGGCTTCCACGTTTCTGCTATTAAATTCCAGGCTTTGTTCCAAACTGTCAATGGCGCCGGTCAGATCGCGCACCTTCGCCTTACCCAGGCCCTCGTTATAGTAATAGTTCGAAAGGCCAAGGATCTTCTTGTAGAGAGATACGTCCGCGCCGCAGGACGTACAGAAATCCTGTTCAGACAGTTGGCACCCGCAACGGTAACAAACCATGCTCAACCTCCCATCATCTCCTGCTCGGCCTGCATCTGCATTTGCTGCATCTGCTGCATCTCTTCCTTGTGCGCAAACATCTGCTCAAAAACGCCGGCGATGTCCGTCGCATTGTGATTATATATGCAATCTTGAATCTCTTCCACCTCAGTGCTGGGATGGAATTTCTTCAGTTCCTCTTCGAAATTGATCATTGTTCAAAACTCCTAAATTTGCTTTGACTTCCCCTACCAGGTAAAGGCTGCCGGCAATGTAGATCCTCTGCTGCGCCGTCTTCTTCCCAAGCAGGTCCTCTAAAGCTTCCCTTACGCTTCCGTAAACGCCGATCGGTTCTTTCACGGATTCATCTCCCGCCGCCTCCTGGATCTTACGGGCGGTTTCGAGTAAAACGGATACGTCCGTCGCGCGTCCGGAATGGATCGGGGTCAGGGACAGCTTACCAAACAGGCGGGATGCGATGATCTCGCCAAGCATTTTATCAAACTTCTTATCCTTTACGGCAGAGAATAACAATATCCGCTCACCCGTAAAGCCGTCCGACGCCACGGACTCCAAAAAGGCCCGCACGCCGTCCTCATTGTGAGCGCCGTCCACGAAGACGTCCTTTGCCATCTCTTCCATTCTGCCGGGCCAAAAAGCCTTGCCCAGGCCCTCAGTGATCTGCCTTGCCGTGATCGTGCGCCCCTGATCAAGTTCCTCAAGTGCGCGCACGGCTAAAGCGGCGTTCTCCATCTGGTACAGAGCCGCCGTGTGCAGACTAACACTAATATCTTTATAATAACGAGTACGTAAAGAAAAATCAATGTTTTTATTCTGAATTTTTAGGAGCGTAAAGTCTTCGCTCCTTACGGGACAAGGGATTGCGCCCAGCTCCTTAGCCTTCGTTTCGAAGACCTCGCTAACGCTTTTCGCACTGTCCAAATAGATTACCGGAGCGCCGGCCTGAATGATCCCGGCCTTCTCCCCCGCGATCGCTTCCGGCGTATCGCCAAGGTACTCCACGTGATCGAGGCTGATGCGCGTGATGACGCTCAGCTCCTTTTTTGAAACGGCATTGGTGGCGTCAAGTCGCCCGCCAAGGCCCGTCTCCAAAATAACGTAATCCGGCTTTGCCTCCTTGAACAAAAGGCATGCCATGAAAAACAAATATTCAAAAAAAGTGGGATGATAAAAGCCCTCGGGGAGCTTTCCCGTTTCATTAAAGGCATCGTCCGCTTCTAATAGGTTCCACGGAATCTGATCATAGACGGTAAGGAAGCCCTCCAAAAAGCGCTCCTTGCTGACCATCTCTCCCTTAATGAGGAACCGCTCGCGCACGTCCACCAAATGGGGCGACGTAAAGACGCAAGTGCTATACCCCGCCTCCTCCAGCATATACCGCAAATAGGCACAAACGCTGCCTTTGCCGTTTGTGCCTGCCACGTGAAGGATCCGAAAGTCCTTGTCGGGACTGCCAAGGCGCCTTAAGAACGCCTTGGTGTCCTCCATGCTGTTTTTGCTTGTGAAGCGGGGAATGTTTAGTAGATATTCCACCGCCTCATCGTAGGTCTTGATTTCTTGTCTGATCATGTTTAGCCTTTCAGCGCTTTCAGTCTCTCCGTTACCTGCTCCATCATCTTCTCGTACTTCGCAAGCTTTTCCTTCTCCTCCGCGATCTTCGCTTCGGGTGCCTTGGAGATGAATCTCTCGTTGGAGAGCATGCCTTTGGATCTTGCGAGCTCGCCCTCAAGGCGCTTCTGCTCCTTGGTTAGTCTCTCGATCTCTGCCGCGATGTCAACCAGCTCCGCGAAAGGAATGTACAGGGTTGCGCCGGGGATCACTACGGATACCGCGTCGTCCGCGATGCCGCTCTTGTCGCCCTGGATGAATACCTCGTTTGCATAGGCAAGGGAAGCAAAGAAGAGTTTGCCTTCGGTAAATACGTTCTGAATGTTCTGATCCTCACTTACCAGGTGTATGCTGGCCTTTCTGGAAGGTGCTACGTTCATCTCGCTGCGGATGTTTCTGATGCCGCGAACGGCCTCCTTAATGATCTCGATGGCCTTCTCTTCCTTCTCGTAGTTTCTAGCCTCGTCATATTCCGGCCACTTGCTGATCATGATGGACTCTTCCTCGCTCTGCAGCGTGCAGAAGATCTCCTCAGTGATGAACGGCATGTAAGGGTGAAGGAGCTTTAATGCGTCGATCAGGACGCTCTTTAAGGTCCAAAGCGCCGCGTTCTGGCTTACCGCGTCGTCGGTGTTGTAAAGCCTCGGCTTTACCATCTCAATGTACCAGTCGCAGAACTCATCCCAGATAAAGTCGTAAACCTTTTGAACGGCGATGCCGAGCTCGAAGCTCTCCATGTTGTCGGTTACGTCCTTTACGAGGGTGTTGAGCTTGGAGAGGATCCACTTGTCTACGGGCTGCAGGTCGCTTTCCGCAGGCGTGGTCACGGTCTTGCCGTCCATGTTCATCATGATGAAACGGGAAGCGTTCCAAACCTTATTTGCAAAGTTACGGGAGTTCTCCACTCTCTCGTAGTAGAATCTCATGTCGTTGCCGGGCGCGTTACCGGTGATCAGGGTAAGACGCAGTGCGTCGGCGCCGTACTTGTCGATGATCTCCAAAGGATCGATGCCGTTGCCAAGGGACTTACTCATCTTGCGGCCCTGGCTGTCGCGAACGAGGCCATGGAACAGTACGGTCTTGAAGGGCTTCTCTCCCATCTGCTCAAAGCCGGAGAAGATCATGCGGATAACCCAGAAGAAGATAATGTCGTAACCGGTTACCAATACGTCGGTAGGATAGAAGTACTTAAGATCTTCCGTCTTCTCGGGCCAGCCCAGGGTCTCAAAGGGCCAAAGGGCGGAGGAGAACCAGGTATCCAGCGTGTCGGGATCCTGCGTCAGATGCTCGCAGCCGCACTTCGGGCACTTGTCAGGAGCCTGCGCAGCTACAACGATCTCGCCGCACTTGTCGCAGTAATATGCAGGGATTCTGTGGCCCCACCAAAGCTGACGGCTGATACACCAGTCGCGGATGTTGTCGGTCCAGTTGTAATAGGTCTTTTCCATGCGCTCAGGGATGAGCTTGATGTCGCCGGTCTTAACGGCCTCTACGGCGGGCTTAATGAGCTCGTCCATCTTTACGAACCACTGTTCCTTTACCATGGGCTCAATGGTGGTCTTACAACTGTCATGGGTACATACGTTATGTACGTGATCCTCGATCTTTACGAGAAGGCCCATCTCATCCAGTTCCTTCACGATGGCTGCTCTTGCCTCGTAGCGATCCATGCCGGCGAACTTGCCGCCGTTTGCATTGATCGTCGCGTCGTCGTTCATGACGTTGATCACGGGCAGGTTATGACGCTTACCAACCTCGAAGTC
>JAFPRF010000292.1 GCA_017400965.1 Lachnospiraceae bacterium | reverse complement strand
GCAGAAGCGGAGCGCGTGATCAAAGCGGCGGGCGACGCCATGGCGGAGGATTTCGCAAAGGGCATGAAGGACGTTGCCGCCATCCGCGTCACGGACGTAGATGAGGGAGCGGAAAACCTAAAGACGATCAAACCCGTGCGGGCGATCATTCTTTCCGCAGTGATCGGTATTTTTACGGCAGTGATGCTGTTTTTGTTAAGGGAGCTGATCTTTGAGCGCATCTGGCTTCCCGAGGAGCTGACGAGGCGCTTTGGTATAAAGAACGCTGGCCTGCCCGGAACGGATGGCGAGGCTGCGAATTTGGCGCATTTCTTCGAAGGAAAGACAAAGGTTGCCATCTGCCCCGCGACGGCGGAGGTGGATTCCAAGGCCGTAGCGTCGAAGCTTTCGTGCAAGGAGGCGCTAAAGGAAATCACCTGGATCGCAGAACCTGCGCCCCTCCTTTCACCGGAGAGCGCAAGGAGCCTTAAGGAAGCAGACGGCGTACTGCTCGCCGTGAACGCCGGAGAGGACGTCAAAAAGCTGCAGCTGACGCTAGACTTCCTTGCACAGCAGGGCGTCACCGTAACGGCTTCGCTGCTTTGCGAGGAGGATGCATGGCTCCTTCGATGCTATTATGCCCTAGAGGCAAAGGAGTAAGAATTCGATGTTATTTTCCATTGTGGTTGTCTGCTACAACGCAGGGGAAAAATTAAATCAAACGGTGACTTCGATCCTAGACCAAAGCTTTACGGACCTCGAGATCGTTGTAAAGGACGGACTCTCGACGGACGGAAGCGTGGAGGCCATGGAGAGGTTGGTCGAAAGCCGCGGCGCGAAGGACCTTCTGTGTCTGATCCGAGAGAAGGACAGTGGCATCTACGACGCCATGAATGAGGCGGTCAAGAATGCCAGCGGCAAATACATCCTGTTCCTCAATTGCGGGGATCTGTTTTATGACGAAGGCGTTTTGGAGCGCTTCGCAAAGGCCATGGAGGGCGAGACGGCGCCCTACGTCATGTACTACGGCAACCGCTACCTGGTGCCGACGAAGAGCGTGGAATACATTTCGCCGAAGATCACGCCGCTTACCTGCTACCGCAACGTGCCTTGCCACCAGTGCTGTTTTTATTCCTCAGCCTGCTTTACGGAGCGGGGGTACCGTACGGACTTAAAGGTGCGGGCGGACTACGAGCTGTTCCTCTGGCTTTATTTTTCAAGAAAGGCGCAGTTCCATTACGTGAACGAATGTGTTGCCAGATACGAGGGCGGCGGCTATTCGGAGACGCCGGAGAGCATCAAAAGATCCGCGGCGGAGCACCGCGAGATCACGAGGCAGTACATGACGAAGTGGCAGCTGTTTTACTGTAAGGCGTACATGCTCGTAACATTGCAGCCACTGCGACATTTTCTCGCAAACAATGCGTTCTTTTCGAAAATCTATAACCGCGTGATCCGCGGCATCTATAAACTGCTTCGAAGAGGTTAAACTTTTAGGAAGGAGGGCAGGCCATGGAAAAAAGTGCACTGATCTACGTTGGACTAACGCTTGGAACCGTGGGCCTTGCCCTGTTGATGGGAAATCGCGAAAAGGTCCCGGCCCTGCAAAAGAAGGGTTATGCGTACGGCGCATGGACGCCCGCCACAAGGCGCGATGCGTTAAATGCGGTATTGGAATTTATCATCTACAGCCTGCTCGCCGCAATTTCGGCCTGCAGATTTGCTCTTGGCAATGACTATTGGGTCTACCGCGAGAACTTCCGCCGCATTTTCTATGACGCAAAGGTTTCGTCGGAGATCGGTTTTAACCTTGTGGTCAAGGCGCTGGTTTACTTATTTGGCTATGACAATTATCTGCCACTGTTCGCCATCTTTTCACTGGTGACGGTCTTCTTTTTTGTGAGGGCACTGCATGATCAAAGCGAGAACTTCGCGTTTTCGCTGTTCTTACTCATGACGGGCGGCTATTATTTCCAAAGCCTGAACACGATCCGCTATTACCTGGCGCTGGCGATCGCGCTCTTTGCGATGAAATACGTCCTGCGCAGGGAAGTAGGGAAGTTTTTGATCATGATCCTGTGCGCCGCGTTTTTCCATAAGACGGTGCTGGTCGTGATCCCGGCCTACCTTCTCGCCGCATACCTGGCGCGCAGGGGCATGAAAAAGTGGCAGATGGGCGTTGCAGGCGCATTCCTGGTAAGTCTAATTTTTGGACAAAAACTTTACCGCAAGGTCATCTTCTGGTTTTACCCGCTCTATGAGAATTCTGAGTTTGACGTAAGTCGCATCTCTTGGGTGAACGTGGCAAAGTGCCTTGGCGTACTGGCACTGCTGGCCCTTGTTTGGTTTTTAAACCGCAAGGAAAAGGGCGAGCTTCTCCCCGTGAACGTACGGTTTTACCTGTGGCTGAACGCCTTTGGACTTGTGACCTTCCTCTGCGGCGTATTCATCCCGGAAGTGACCAGGATCGGCTATTACTTTATCGTTTCGCAGGTGTTCTCCCTGCCAGGGCTGATCCGTGCGATCCGAAATGAGAAGCTGCGGCGCCTTTGCCTGGCGGGGGTATGCATCGCATTTTCGCTGTACTTCGTACTGCTCTTAAAGCAGATGTATCAGGTAAATATCCGGATCTTGCCGTATCAAAGCTGGATCTTTTACTATAAGTGATCAGGAGGACCGAACCATGAGAGTACTTTGGCTATGTAGCTTTGTCCTTCCTGAGATCGCGGAAAAGCTCCGGATGGAGGCTTCGAACAAAGAAGGCTGGGTCGCCGGCCTCGCACAGCAGATGGCTTCGCATGCGAAGGAGGAAAACATCGACTTCGCCGTTGCAAGCCCCGTTCCACGGGAGCTTTTACCCGCGGGAGAAAAGGTCTTGGAGCGAACCTTTGAGGCCTATGGCGGAACGGTGACCTTCTACGGGTTTTATGAAGACATGATCAACTCGCATGTATATGACGCGGGGCTCGAAGAGGTTTCGAAGGAGATCCTTCGCAGGTTCCAGCCGCAGATCGTGCACTGCTTTGGAACGGAATTTCCACATACCCTTGCCATGTGCAGGGCCTTTCCGCAAAAGGATCGGCTTCTCATTGGCATACAGGGCGTTTGCGCCAGGATCGCGGCCGTGTATGAGGCAGGGCTTCCAGAGTACGTGGTGAAGCGTAAGACCTTCCGCGACGTACTAAAACGTGACGGGATCATAGATCAAAAAGAGAAATTCGTTCTGCGCGGCCAGCATGAGATCGAAGCGCTAAAGCTCGCTGGAAACGTTGCCGGCCGGACCGCATTTGACAAAAGCTTCGCCGAGGAGTGTCATGAAGGCATCCGCTATTTTAAGCTTGGCGAAACGCTTCGAAGCGATTTTTATGAGACCACTTGGGACAAAGAACAAACGGAGCCCCATTCCATCTTTGTCAGCCAGGGAGATTACCCCTTAAAGGGGTTACACTTTGTACTGCTTGCGCTGCCGCAGATTCTAAAGCGCTTCCCCGACGCGAAGGTGTACGTCGCGGGGAACGTGATCACGGCAAGGCGCAGCCTAATGGACAAGCTAAAGCTTCCCTCCTACGGAAAGTACTTATTGGAGCTGATCAAAAAGGGCAATCTGGGAGGTCATATCCAGTTCCTTGGACGGCTGACCGCAAGCCAGATGAAGGCGCAGTACCTAAAAAGGAGCCTTTTCTTAAACCCTTCCGCCATTGAGAATTCCCCTAATTCCTTAGGGGAGGCAATGCTCCTTGGCATGCCCTGCGTTGCAGCAAACGTGGGCGGCGTCCCCAGCGTCTTTACGGGCGGTGAAGACGGCATCACCTATGAAGGAGATCCGTATGCGGGGAGCGCCACCACGCAGGAAATGCTAGAGAGAATTTCGAAAGCGCTGGCGGATGCCGTGATTACCATGTGGGAGCATCCGGAGAAGGAAGCGCTATATTGTCAATATGCAAAGGTTCATGCGGAAAAGAATCATGACAGGCGCGGCAATTATGCGCAGGCCATGGAGATCTACCGCGCGATCGATGCAAACAAAAACGAAGGATAAAAGGCGATGGAAGCCCAGCTGAAGCGAAAAGTCGTATTTGTGTCAAATTACATCAATCATCATCAGATCCCTTTTTGCAGGGCCATGTGCGCGCGCCTGGGCGGAAGCTTTGCTTTTATCCAGACGGAGCCCATGGAGGAAGAGCGAAAGAGCATGGGCTGGGGTGACGTGCCCGCGGAGGAGTACCTGTACCTATACTACGAGGCGCCTAAGGAGTGTGACGCGCTGATAAACAACGCGGACATAGTGCTCTGGGGCTGGACGGAAAAGGAAGATTATTTGCAAAAAAGGCTCGCTGAAAAAAAGCCCGTGATCCGCGTTTCTGAACGGATCTACAAGGAGGGCCAGTGGAAGGCGATCAGCCCGAGAGGGCTCCTCAAAAAGTATCAGGACCATACAAAATATCGTAAGGGACCCGTGTATCTGCTTTGCTCCGGCGCGTACGTGCCAAGCGATTTTCAGATCATTCACGCCTACCCGAAAAAGATGTTTGCTTGGGGATATTTCCCTGAGACGAAGGCCATGGACGTGGAAAAACTCCTAGCCGAAAAGGGCCATCAGATGTCAGATGGCACAAAGGTACCGAGCCTTCTTTGGACGGCGCGGCTCATTGAGTTAAAGCATCCGGAGCTCGCGATCGAAACGGCGCAGTATTTGAAGAGTAAGGGAATTCCCTTTCACCTAAACATGATCGGCGGCGGCGCCATGGAGGCGCAGGTAAAAAGCTGGATCCGCGAGCGGGGCTTGGAGGAAGAGGTTTCCCTCCTTGGATTCATGAAGCCGGCGGAGGTGCGCGCCTGTATGGAGCAGGCGGACGTTTTTCTCTTTACGAGCGATCGCAGGGAAGGCTGGGGCGCCGTGGTCAATGAGTCCATGAACAGCGCCTGTGTCCCCGTGGTGGGACATATGGCGGGAGCTGCACCTTATCTGATCCGTCATGGAGAAAACGGTTTTGTTTACCGCGATGGCGATCCGCAGATGCTCTTTAAGACCGTGGAGAAGTTACTGCAGGATGAAGCACTTCGAAAGCGCCTTGGAAAGAACGCCTACCAGACGATCGTTGGCGGATGGAACGCGGAAAATGCCGCGCTTCGGCTATGCCGCCTGATCGAAGAGCTGACGGGCCTTCGATTGGATGACGGTGCGCAGGCGAGCACGGCGGAGTGCGTTGCAAGGTTTTTGCCCTGCGACCCCGCACCCGTGATCTCAGAAAGAAAAATGTTTCGCTTTTTAACGGAGAAATAAAATGGACCAATTCCCGCTGATCACCGTGATCATACCGGTGTACAACATCATGGAATACTTACCGCGGTGCGTACAGTCAGTGACGGGGCAGACCTACCAAAATCTGGAGATCCTGCTCGTTGATGACGGCTCCACGGACGGTACTGGCGCGCTGTGCGACGAGCTGGCCGCGATGGATGCGCGCATCCGCGTCTTCCACAAGGAAAACGGCGGTTCCTCCTCTGCGAGAAACCTGGGGCTTTCGAAGATGCAGGGTGCTTACGTGGGCTTTGTGGACAGCGATGATTACGTATCTCCCGACATGTATGAAAAGCTCTTTACGGGCATGCAAAACGCAGGCGCAAAGATCGCGCAGATCGGGCGCGATGAGATCGACGAGCAGGGGAATCTCATGCCGGACATCTGTACGCCGCCGGAGACGGAGGTTTTGTATTCCAACAAGGATTTTTTAACGGAGCTTTTAATGCACAGGGGCGACTGCTCCTTCTGTACGAAGCTTTTTCAGACGGGGCTTTTCGATGGAAAGGCTTTTCCCGTTGGAAAGCTCAATGAGGATTTTTATCTGCTGGTGCAGATGCTGGCGGAGGGCGCGCAGGTGCTATCGCTCCCCGGCCGCGGCTATCACGTCTTTTACCGGACGGGTTCGAACTCGAGGAAGAAGGACAAAAATGACTTTTCTCGTGTCTATGCGGATTGCGTGGACAACGCGGATGAAGTCATGGAATATGTGGAGAAGGATTTCCCAGAGCTTCGGGACGTGGCCTTTCGTTTTGGGGTATTCCAAAGACTAGAGTACCTTTTGCACATCCCGATCCCGCAGATGACAAAGGACAATGCCTTTTATCGCAAGATTGTGAAATACCTTCGAAAACACTGGATACAGACCCTGAAAAACCCGATTTTGACAAAGAAAAACAAGGCCTATGCCACGGCATTTGCAGTGATGCCAAAGGGCATACGCGTGATCCATAAAAAACTTAAGAGACTATGATGGAGAGTTGACGCATAGGAGAATTCATGAGACGAAATGGAACGAGGAAAGGAAGAAAGCGGCTTTTGGCAAGAGCTTGTTATGGGCTCCTTGCAGTGCTACTTTGCACCCTTTTCACCTTGTTTTATCAGCCCATGACCTCCCACGCGGATTCCATTCCGGCGGACATTGCGGCCTTTCCGGAAAGCTATCAGGCAGCGCTCCTGGCCCTCAAGGCAAAGCATCCGAATTGGACCTTCGTTCCCGCGCAGGGACCGGATTGGACCATAGCCGTGAACAATGAAATGCGCGATGGGAAGAGTTTGATCAATTATTCTGTAGCCGAGTGCCTCAAAGAAGGGAAATATGACCAAGGCAATTGGTATTATGCCTCCAGAGGGGCTTTGGAGTATTACATGGATCCTAGAAACGCCTTGACAGAGAAATGGATTTTCCAATTCGAGAACTTAAATTACAACGAAGCCTATCATACGGAAGAGGCTTTGGTAAAAATACTAGATAACACTTTTATGGGGAAAGGTGCTCTGGTTCCCGGAACGGCAATGACTTTTCCGTTCTTGATCTGGGCCTGCGGAAAGAATGAAGAAGTACTTGCTAGCCCGTTTCATTTGGCAGCAAGAATCAAACAGGAACAGGGAGCCGGACAATCAGCACTGATCTCTGGTAGTTATCCAGGTTTCGAGGGCTACTATAACTACTTTAACATTGGCGCTACGGGAAAAACAAATAAAGAAATAATTGAGAATGGACTTGCATACGCGAGAAAAACTTGGGGAAAATCTCAAAATGGTAACGATAATCTAGGCGCCTACCTTGCGATTTTTGTGGGCTCAAAGATCATAGCAGAGAACTATATCCACAATGGACAGGATACGCTGTATTTGCAAAAATATAACGTGCTGACGGGTACTTATACGCATCAGTACATGCAGAATATTTCGGCTCCAACTACCGAGTCCAAAACAATCCACGACATGTATGAATCCGCTGGCGTGTTGGATGCGGCTTTTGTATTCCGCATTCCCGTGTACCAAAACATGCCGGCGCAGGCTTGTCAGTT
>JAFPRF010000291.1 GCA_017400965.1 Lachnospiraceae bacterium | reverse complement strand
GTCCGAGGAATATGCCAAGGCTTACTATCCCGTCCTTAGCCTTGAGTTTGGCGCACCGAAGCGGGCGCTCCTCAGCGGCTCCTTTACCTACAGCGAGGACATCGTGGATGTGGGTCAGCTTGCGGAGCTGACGGAAGCGCTCCATGCAGACTTTATGGAGCATAGGAACGTGACGGACCTGCAGCGTGACAGCCGTAAGTTTAGCCTAAATCTGTACTACGCCGCAAAAGACGGAAGCACGCATTCCTTCAGTTACAACATCCCTTACTGGTACGAGCACACCACCTCGCTGATCGACAAGTGGTATCCCGATAAGGTTTGGGATCCTACGCTGGAAGACCTGCAGTACTTTACCGTCAGCTACAATCTCTCGATCCATGACGTCAATCAGGTGCATGATACCATCTATGCTTACTTTGGTTATGACCCGCAGGGCAATCCCCTGAAAGAGATACCCAGCAATTCCTACGTCAACGAGCCCGATCCCGCTGGCTACGCTACCTGGAATTTCCGCCTGACCTCTCCTGAGGTACTGAAGGCTGTCGAGTCTGAGCTGATCTGGGGTTACTATCATGATCCCGCAACCCTCGAATACGTCGACCTTGGCATGGGCCACATGAAGCAAGGCGGCAACGTGGAATGCTACGTCAAGTCCGGCACCCTCCCCCTGGAGGTAGTCAACCAGATCCTCGAAAACCTCGAGCTTGAAATCTGGAACGACGAAGGCGAAGTTTACTACTACTCCTCTCACTACCCGGAGTATGACCCCACCGTGCCAGCCTACGAATATAACTAAGCCAACGGGGACGGTTCTTTTTGACTCACTTCAAATGAGTCAAAAAGAACCGTCCCCGTTTGGCTTATTATCTTCCTTTTGCGGCGCCAAGGGAGATGCCATTGTCGCCTAGCGGGATTTCGTGGTCGAGGCCAACGAACTTGCCGCCTTCCTGCCAAAGGACTTCCTTGACGAACTCGTACTTCTCACTGTCCCAGGTGGTAAAGTCATCGAGGAGCAGGCCACCCGTGTCACCGGAATTTGCATTCAGGCACCAGAAGGTGTGATTCAAATGATAGGTGGCGATGAGCTGGCGCACGTAGGTCATCCACTTCAGGTTCGGCTCTCTCATGAAGCCGCCCCATTCGCCGATCAGAAGCGGCGCGGTGTTGTCCTCGTAAATGTAAAACCAGTTGTCATGCCAGCAGTCCTTCATCAGAGAGTCATAGTCGTAACTGCCCTTGAACCAAGGCTGCTCGTACACCGTCGGGCCATAATCATGCGGTGAATAAACGAGCTTGTCCTGATACTTCCCAAGGTCGATGGGATAGTCCTTCACGGCGCGCAGGTTGCCGCCCCACCAGTTGAAGTAATAATCCTTGTCATCCTTGGAGGAATAGTCGCCCTTGGAATTCTTCGGGTAAATCTCCGTACCCTCCACCATGATCAGCACGTTCGGGTTTTTCGCCAGCACCTTTGCGGCAGCGGTCTCTGCCACGTACTTCCAGTTATTTGCCTGCTTGGAATCATTCCAGATCGCCGCGGAATCACCCTCGTAAGGCTTGCCATGAGGCTCGTTCTTGAGGTCGAAGGCGATGATCGTGTCGTTGTTCTTATAACGCGCCGCCATCCATTCCAGGGCTGCGTAATAGTCGTTCACGGTCACCTTGTTCGTGTACCAAAGATTAACGTTATGTCCTGCGGCGTCCGTCTCAGCGGAGTGGATGTCGATCATGACCTTGATGCCGGAGGCTTCCGCCAATGTCAGGAAGTAATCGAAAATCTCAAGCGAGTTCATCTTCGTCATGGCCGTGTTGTACGCCTGATTGAAGTTTGCCTGGGGATACTTTCCGGCAGCCCACTCGTTAATGAGCTGTGCGCTCATCGGCACGCGGATCAGGTTAAAGCCATGGTCTGCGATCGCCTTCACCGTCGGCTCCATCTTCGAGTTCCAAAGACCGTCGAAGGTATTCGTACCCGTGTTGTAGCCAAACCAGTTGACGCCCGTCAGCCACACTTCCTTACCGTCCTTATCCAGAATTCTGCGGCCATCCGTGTGCAACCAGTCATCACCCTGCTTCGCATTGTCAGCGCGCTTCAGCATTGCCTCCACGTCCACGGCAGCAGTCTTATCATTCCCATTCTGGCCACCGTTATTTCCCTGATTTCCACCCTGATTATTGATGGAATCCTGATCAACGCTGCCATTTTTCACGACACATTCCTTGCCGTTCAGCGTCGCCTTCTTGATCTTCAGATCCGATGCCGTTCCGAGGTTGCAACCAAGATAGATCGCGCCACCCGCATAAATCGCGGCATTGTGCTCTGCGGGCGTGATCGTCAGCGTCTCGCCCTTCACCTC
>JAFPRF010000290.1 GCA_017400965.1 Lachnospiraceae bacterium | reverse complement strand
TTGCATAACTCCTCCTAGCTGAAATATGCCCGCGATATCGCAACGCTTCTTAACCGAAGGAAGTAAGCCTTGCTAGCTGCGGGCATATCTGCGGCGATATTTCCGGATTAAACCAGGATGTTGAAGTAAATCCGAATAGCTACCGTAGTTCCATTATAAACGCCCCGCCTTCGAAAGTCAATTCTGCCTAATGGCCCGTTTTTTCGAAATCAGACCAGATCTCGATGGCGCCGTTCTCATCCGTGCGCAGGATCTTCGTGTGGTCCTCGGAAAGGCGCAGCAACAGTTCTTCATTGGGATGTCCGTAGGAATTGTTTCGGCCGCAGGAGATCACGGTCAGCCTCGCGTCGATCACGTCCAGGAATTCCTGCGAGGTTGCGTACTTCGAGCCATGATGCGCGCATTTCAGGACCGTCACTTCATGAATGCCGCGGCGCTCCAGCTCGCCGATCAGCTCCCGCTCACCCTCCCCCTGCACGTCACCGGTCAGCAGCGCCGTAAAGTCAGTCTCGGTCTGTAGCTCCCATAACAGGCAAAGTGACCCTTCGTTTGGACCAAGCGCACTCTGAGGATGCAGTACCGTAAACCGTGCCTTTTTCCAGCAAAGTTCATCGCCTGCTTTTAAGAATCGTACCGGTAGCCCTTCCCCGCAAAGTGCCAAAAGGTCCTCATACCCTTCCTGCCAAAAAGGCAGGTAAAGGGCGTCGATCTGGATCCGCTCCTCCCCCGCCAGGGCAAAAAGCTCAATGATGCCGCTTAGATGGTCCCGGTCCGCATGGGAGACAAAGACACCGTCGAGACGCCGAATGCCATCGTGCTTAAGGTAGGCAAGGAGCACGTTCTCTCCCACGTTCCTGCGGGTCGTACTGCCGCAGTCATACAGCCAGCACTGTCCATTCGAAAGTCGAAGAAGGACACAGTCTCCCTGCCCCACGTCAAGAAAGCCAAGCCCCGTAAGGCGCCGCGTTGGAAGCGCAAGGAGCAGGAAGGCAAGCGCCAATCCGGCAATGCCAGGCCAGGGACCTCTTACAAGCTTCTTTTTCAAGCTGATTTTTTGCGCCGTCCCGCTTCGAGGCCTCTCCTCACGCCGCTTTGCAAAGCGCCAAAGAAGCGCCATACCAAGCCCTAGCAAAACATAATACCCCATGATCTGCCAGGCCCGCGGGCACCCTGGGTTCCAAACCGCAAAGGGCAGGGTTCTGACAAACTTACAAGCCATTTCAAACAGCCGAAGGAGCAGTACGTCCGGCCAGGCCAAAAGCGAAAGCCCCGGGACCACCATGACCACAAAGCCCAGAAAGATCACCACGCTCATGGCGGGAATTACGAGAAGGTTTAGGAGCAGGGAATAGGTGGACACCTCATAGTAGAAAAGAAGCGTTAAGGGAAGCGTTGCGAGAAATACGCTCCCGCCCGCGCAAAGGCCCTGCCCAAGCCTTTTCCCGAACGCCCTTGAGCGCTCGTCTTCCAGTGCCTTCTCGAAGACAGGAAGAAGGACCCCTATCCCAAAGATGGAACCATAGGAGAGCCAAAAGCCGCTCCCAAGGCCATAGGCCGGCATAAGGCAAAGCATGCCGCAGAGCATGACGGCCGCAGAGGTCAGAAGGTCCGCCGTCCGCCCCGCCACCTGGGCGAGCATGCGAATAAGAAACATCCCAATCGCACGGCAGGCAGAGACGCTCATGCCCGTCATAATGCCATAGAGCAGCATCACGCACCCGGCAAGTACCGCAGCTGGTCCCAAACGAAGGCCCATGCGCCGCAGCATCTCGAATAAACCAATCCCAAGGAGCGTTACGTGAAGCCCCGAAATGCTTAGGATATGCAGGATTCCGCCGTCCTGATAGATTTCTTTTAGGTCCGTATCCAGCCCCGTGCGGTCGCCAAGGAGCATGGCGCGCATCACCCCCGCCTCCCTGGCAGGGAATGCTCGCTCCAGCCTGTCGCCAAAAGATGTTCTTAGCGCATATAAAGCCTCCTTAATGCGGTCATGCTTCGCGCTGCAAACCAGCACTCTCGTACCCTCCAGCTTTCCGCCGACGCGCCTCGATTGCCAATATCGCGCGGAATCAAATTCTCCTGGATTTGTACAGTTATAAAAATACGAAAACTCACCTGATACGGTTACCCTGCTTCCAATTTTGGGCATGGTTTGCCCGTCATCCGCTGCCAAAAAGCACTGGATGCGATCCGTTTTTCTAGATGTGATCTGGGAAATGACTTGCCGCGACCTTGCGGCGTCTTCGGCGCTGAGCGCGCCAGATGCGCTATATACGTTCTGATCAAAAGCGTAAGATAAATCCGTTAGGAAAAAATACTCCTGGCTCCCCTGCCGTTCCTTTCCGGCAACCCTTCCCGAAAAGACAAGGGGGCCATCCCCCGGCGGACTACCTTGCGTACCATTTGGGATCTTACCGCCAAAGTCCACCACGCGCGACCATAAGAGATTGCACGCAGCAAGGACTGCCAGGGCGACGCAGACCCAAAACAAGGGACGCTTCATGCCCGCCCTCCTTTATTCTTGCGTTGTTTCCATGGTGGTTACAATGTCCATGTTCCTTTCAAAGATCGGATTCTCGAAGATGTCGGGAATCTCACCGTTTACCAAAATTTGCACGAAATTCACGCCCTGCAGCTCTGAGAGCGAATTGACGATGGAATAGATCTTAACTTCCGTCGTTTCGTTATTGACAACGTTCAGAAAATTCGAATCGAAATTCAGGTAGCAAATGCCATCCTTAGTCATAACGCTCAGGATCTTCGTATCCGAACTGACGGTGGCGTAAAGGCCTTCGATCGCACCGCTCGGGCCCGCCAGGATCTCATCCACCACAAAACGCTCCAACGACGTATTCGTGGAATAGAACTTTTCACGGTAGGCAGCAATCAGCTTGTCTCCCGCTTCATTGGCGAAATAAAGCTTTACGCGGATCTGTTCATAGGAATTGATCTCGCTCCCGTCGTTGCGGATAAACTGCTCCGCCGTCATCCAGCCCACGGGATCACCCGCCGCGTCATAAATCTGATTTCCGCGCACCTGGATCTGAATGCGGTTCACGCCGTCCGCCTGCAGAAGCGTTCTGACCAGCGCCGCGCGCACCAAAACCTCCGTCGTGGGACTGAGCTCCAAATACTTTTCATCCACGTTCAGGACAAAGCTGCCATCCTGATAGTCCACGCTGATGATCTCGAATCCCATGTGCAGCGGGGACTTTACGTTACTCTTTTCCGGTATCGTTGAAAGATAGGAAAGCAGGATCCGGAGCTGCTCTTCTGCGGAGCCGGAGGGCTTGTCAAATTCAATGACCTCCACCTTCGTCTCAGCGTTCGACAGGTAATTCACCTGTACGACGCGTCCGCCGCTCTCCTTCTTCTGACCGCAGGAAGCGCACAGCAAGAGAAGCCCCGTCAGCATTGCGATGAGGGACATTGTCCTGCAAAGTCTTCTGTTTTTCTTCGATGAAAACGGAAGTCTCAATGCTTCTCCTCCTGAGATGCGTTTTCCGCGTGATTCTTCGGTACGACGTGCTTTAAGGGAATCTTCACCGTAAAGGTGCTCCCCTTGCCAAGTTCACTGGTAACGGTGATGGTGCCGTGATGCATCATGATGGCACCCTTGGTGATCGCGAGGCCAAGCCCCGTGCCGCCGATCTGCCTCGAATGGGACTTGTCGGCGCGATAAAATCTTTCATAAACGTGGGGCAGGTCCGTCTCGGAAATGCCCAGGCCGCTGTCGCTGACCGTCAACGTAAAGTACTGATGATCCGCGTCGAGGAAGACCTTCACCCAGCCGTGATCCTTATTGTACTTGATGGCGTTCTCCACGAGGTTCGTAAGCGCCAAGGTCAGCTTTACCTCGTCCACCTCGGCCTTGACCGCGCGCTTACTCTCGAAATCCAGGGCGACGTTTTTTTCCAGCGCGATGGGGCGAAGACGCTTGATCGTCTGCTCCGCAAGCTCATTGATGCTGACGGTTTCAATACTTAGGTTCTGCTCCGTCTTGTCCATTTTTACAAGCGCCAGCAGGTCGGAAATGATGCGATTTTCACGGTCGATCTCCGATACCATGTCCGTCATGAATTCGCGGTACAGCTCCGCCGGTACGTCGGGCTGCGCCAATAGTGAATCTGCGAGGACCTTAAGGCTTGTCATGGGCGTTCGAAGCTCATGCGATACGTTCGCCACGAATTCCGCCCGGGTCGCGTTCAATGCGTTCATTCTTCCGAGCAGTTCATTAAAGGCATCGATGATGTGCACCGTCTCCACGTAATCTGGCACGGAGATGGCCTCCTCGCTCAGCTCCTCCTTGACCTTTCGGATCTCTTCCGTAACCTTGCCAAAGGGCTTGGTGAGCACGCCGGATAAGAGCACGGAGATCACAACGATGGCGACGATCATCATGATCTCAAGCACCGTTGCGTTATGGTCCATCTGATTCACCATGTCGACGATGATCTCGTCCGATACGCTGGCGAGCATAACGCCGACCGTCGCCGTCTTTCCGTCGGTACCCGTGGACGTGATGGGGATCGTCATCTCGATAAAGCCGTTGTCCGCGTCGTAACTGGCGGTATTTTCGCCCAAAAAGCATTTGATCACCTCTTCCGAGATGATCGTCTTGCCTTCGCTGATGCCATAGGTATCCTTGATGACCTTGCAACCCTTACCGATGATCATAACGCGACCGCCGTATAGGTTGGAGATCGTATCAAGCTCGGCGTTGATGGCCTGTCTCGAAGCGATCATGCCTGGATCCTGCATGCGGTAGGTTGCGAAATAATTGTTACTGATCAGGTGCCTTGCCACGATCAGAAGCTGGTTCTGCACGGTCTCGGTACGCTGCTTCACTGCCTTGCTCTCATAGGTCTGCATGATGGCATGACGCATCATGACGCTGGTTAGGATTCCGACCGTCAGCGTCAGAAGACAGATCCTCGCACGGAAGCTGCGCAGGAAAAGTACCTGTTTGAAATTGTCTTTGACCGGTTTCGGAAACGTCACGTCTGCCTCTCCTATGTCTGTTTAACCCTTAAAACTCTAACCTTGGAAATAATAGCCAACGCCCCACTTCGTCTTTACGTAGGTAGGCTCGCTGGGGTTTGCCTCGATTTTCTCGCGCAGTCTTCTGACGTGCACGTCCACGGTGCGCACGTCGCCGGGGTAATCCGTGCCCCAAATTAGCTTCAAGAGACTCTCTCTTCCGTACACCTTGTTGGGATTCATCATGAGGAGCTCGAGCACTTCGAATTCCTTTGCCGTAAGGCTGATCTCCGCGCCTGCGACGTAGGCTCTTCTGCCCTCGCAGTCGAGGCGTATGTCGCGGTTTTCGATGGTCTTGCCCTTTTCGGCATCGCCGCTTCGTACGTCCGTGCGGCGCATGATGGCCTTGATGCGGGCCTTCACCTCAAGGATATTAAAAGGCTTTGTCACGTAATCGTCCGCGCCATACTCGAGTCCTAGGATCTTATCCATGTCTTCGCCACGCGCCGTCAGCATGATCACGGGCACGTTCGAAAATTCCCGGATCTGCTGGCATACCTCAAAGCCGCCGATCTTCGGAAGCATCACGTCCAAAAGGATCATGTCGTAGTCGTTGTTTTTCGCATACTCCAGCGCCTCTTCCCCGTCATACGCGCAGTCGACGATCATGCCGTCTTGCTCCAAGCTAAACTTGATCCCCTTTACGATCAGCTTCTCATCATCTACCACAAGTACTCTTTTGTCTGCCACGGTTTTCCCCTCCAAATATTCTAATCATCCTTAACGACGACAAATTCCTTGATTTGTTCGTACAAGCCTTCTTTAATGCCGGGAACCTTCATAAGGTCCTCCGTCTTTTCAAAATTGCCATGCTCCTTGCGATACTTCAGGATCGCCTGTGCGCGCGTCTCTCCGATGCCAGGCAAGGTACACAACGTCTTTGCGTCCGCCGCGTTTAAGTCGATGCGGTCACCCTGTCCACCCGCCTCCTCGCTGACGGTCTCGCCCTGCTTTGGGACGTAAAGCTTTTGTCCATCTTTTAAGACGGCTGCCAGATTCAAGTAGTCCTCCTGCGCCTCCTGCGCGAAACCGCCTGCTGCCAAAATGGCATCCCACGCGCGGGTCCCCTCTGGAAATTCATACAGCCCCGGGCTTTTCACGGCACCGCAAACGTGTACGTAAATGACGCTTGGCGCTTCCTCGGTTGGCTCCTCTTCCGAGACGTCGCTTTCTTTAGCCATCTCCTCCCCGGAAGCAAGGAAGATTACGCTCCGATCCTCGCCGCATGCCGCCAGCATAACGAAAAGAACACAAGAAAACAGTAGGACTGCGACCCTTTTCAAACCGATCGTACCCCGCTGCCAAACTTGCGTGCTTTGTAATTTCTTCATCCCCATAAATTCCACCTTTTTCCGTGCGTTTGCCTAGTCAAAATTCATGGGACGATGCTTTGTCGATACTTTTATTGTACGCGAAAAGGGGCCCTTTTACAAGCCCCTTTGTTTTTTATTCTTCTCCAATTTGTGAGGAAATCTGGCGCTCCAAGTCTCTCAGTAAGGGAAGGATTTCCTCGCCGTTCCAAACCTTTGCGAACAAGGCTTCCAGCTGTAGCCAAAGGTTACCGATCTCCATGATCTTCGGCAGCGAAATGCTGCTCTCATACTGCTGCGTGAAAATGGCCAGCACCTGATCGTCGCGGCTCGCCTGCAAGGCCGTCGCCATCCTTCCTGACTTTGCGTATAGGTCGTTGCTGCAGGTTCTCGTCAAGTATTCTGCGAAGCGGTTTGCCAGCTCCTTATGCTCTGAAAAGCCATTGATCGCAAGTGCGCTCGTTACGGAAAGCGTCCTGCTCTCTAAGCTATCGCTGACGTCGGGAAGCTTTGCCACGCCATATTCGTAGGTAAGTCTCCCGTCCGCCTTTGCTTCCTCAAGCTTTTCGATCACGTCGCTGGTTCCGATGGTAAATACCAGTCTGCCTTCGA
>JAFPRF010000289.1 GCA_017400965.1 Lachnospiraceae bacterium | reverse complement strand
TTCCTACGTACGTATCGTACGAAGCGAGTTTATCCGCCTCCGCGACGCGGACTTTGTGTGCCGCGCGAGACTCATGGGCGTGAAAAAGCTTCGCATTTTGTTCATTCACATTTTACCGAATATCTGGTCCGTGTTCTGGGTAAGCGTGACCATTGGTTTTAACAATGCGATCCTGGCCGAGTCTGGCATGAGCTATTTGGGCATTGGCGTACAGCCCCCTGATGCGAGCCTTGGAAACATGCTCTCGGATGCGCAGGGGTATCTGGGTCTGGCACCCTGGTATGCGCTGACGAGCGGCCTGACCATTGTTTGGATCGTACTTGGCTTTTCCCTTCTGAGCGAAGGCATTCGCAGAAAGGAGGCGGGCAAGAAATGATCAAGATCAAGCATTTGTCGGTGGCCTTTGACGGCCCCGAGGTCGTAAAGGACGTATCCTTTACCATCGGCGACGGCGAGATCCTTGGCGTGGTCGGTGAGTCTGGCTCCGGAAAATCCGTGACGGCGCTGACGCTCATGGGACTTGTGGCAGAGACCGCGAGGGTGACCTCTGGCGAGGTATACTATGACGATCAGCTCCTCTTAAAGGCTGGCGTGAAGCGTGACAATGCGTTGTACAGAGAATATCAGGGCTCGAAGATGTCCATGGTATTCCAAGAGCCCATGACCTCCTTAAATCCCACCATGAAGATCGGTGCGCAGGTGGAGGAAGTGCTCCTTCTACATGACAGAGAGTGTCTGGGCGGGCAAGAGAAGCCCTTGAAAGAAGAGGGCCTTCGCGGGCACGTAAACGAGCGCAAGGAAGAAAAGCAGCGCAGAAAAAATCGCGTGCTCGAGGCCCTGCGCGGCGTTGGATTAAAGGACGTGGAGAAGCTTTGCGACTGCTATCCCCACCAGCTTTCCGGCGGCATGCGCCAGCGCGTCATGATCGCGATGGCCGTGATCTTGCATCCCGGTCTGATCATTGCGGACGAGCCGACCACGGCGCTGGACGTGACGATCCAAAACCAGATCATTGACCTATTAAAGAAGATCAATCAGGAGCAAAAGAATTCGCTCCTGTTCATTACGCACGACCTGAATCTCGCAAGGCGCCTTTGCGACAGGATCCTTGTAATGCAGGACGGGCGGATCGTGGAAGAGGGACCGACGGAGGAGATTTTTGAGAGTCCGAAGGGAGAGTACACGAAGAAGCTGATCAGCGCCGTACCCGGCAGAATCGGAAAGAAAAAGCTCCGTGCGATCAGCGATGCACCCATTGTTGAAGTAAAGGATTTAAGCGTATTCTATCGCGAGAACGCGAATTCGCTTTTTGGAAAGACCATTAAGAAGTGCGTGGTACAGCATGCGGATTTCACCGTTTACGAGGGTGAGATCTTAGGCCTCGTGGGAGAGAGCGGCTGCGGTAAAACGTCGCTTTCGAAGGCGATCCTTGGCCTGAATCACATGATCGAGGGAAGTGTCGTGCATCATTCGAACAGTCCGCAGATGGTTTTCCAGGACCCTTACAGCAGCCTGAATCCCTCGAAGACCGTAGGGTGGCTTTTGCAGGAGCCGCTGCGCGCGCAAGGAATGCTGGATCCTTCCAAGGCACTGTCAAAGGCGGACCTTGAGGCGGCTGCCATGGACATGCTCCACAAGGTGGGCCTCTCCGATAAGTACTTTACAAGGCGACCTTCACAGCTTTCCGGCGGCCAGCGACAGCGTATCAGCATCGGTCAGGCGCTGATCACGCATCCCGGCCTGGTCATCGCGGACGAGCCCGTATCCGCACTGGACGTAACGATCCAGGCGCAGATCCTCGACCTCATCCGTAAGCTGCAGGTGGAACTAAAGACCTCGTTCTTGTTCATCTCGCATGACATTAACGTAATCTATCAGGTCTCCGACCGCATCATGGTCATGAAGGACGGCAAGATCCTCGAGATCGGCGATACCGAGGAAATCTTCGAATCCCCCAGAGACCCATATACCAAAGAACTTTTAAGATAAAAAAATCCCTAGGTGTTTGATGAAGCACCTAGGGATTTTACATTATGCCAGGTATTTCTTGAGAGTTTGCTCTACGGCACCCTTGCCGGAGGAGAGTTCGGTGAAGTAGGACTTCACGAGATCTGCCATGCCATTCTTGGTGAGGTCTACGCCAAAGATCTTTTCGTTGGAAAGGAGAGCATCGAGGCCGGAGAGATCCTTGGGAGCGTTGCTCAGTTCGTAGTTGGCAACATAAGGTGTTGCATAGTCAAGCAGGGGATCGGAGCTGGGCGTGAAGGCGTTGCCCTGATCGTCCACTGCCATGAGGTAGCGCAGCCAGCCTGCGAATACGAGAGGGATGAACTTGAGGCTACTGACATTAAGGTCGGAGCGCTTCTCGTAGGCCTTGATGGTCTCACCGAAGCGGATCGCAAGCTTTTGGGAGGTATCGGTTGCGATTCTCTGCGGCGTATCCGGCATGAAGGGATTCGGGATGCGGACGTTCACAACTGCATCGATGAAATCCT
>JAFPRF010000288.1 GCA_017400965.1 Lachnospiraceae bacterium | reverse complement strand
TTAAGGCCCTCCAGCGTACTAAAATAGACTGCCGTAAAGACCATGAGAAAGCTGATGGCAACGGACAGTGCGTCAGACCCCCACCACACTAAGATCAGTACCACAAAACAGACCACGGGTACCGTTTTACACAGGCTAAGTAAGGGACTTAGGATTTCCTCAAGGAGCGGCACTTTCTTACTGAGCGCCGCCAAAAGCACACCGAGGAGAAGACCGAGCGCAAAGCCCAGTACAATGCGAAGGAGCGTGAAAGCAACTGCTCGCCAAAATTCCCCTTCGGTTAGATTTGTAAGGAACGCTTGGATCGTCTGCAGCGGCGTCGCGAATAGAATGTGATTGTGGATCAGCATCCCCGCAATCTGCCAAACAAAAAGCCATGCAAGAACAATCAGGCTTTTTCGGATCCATTTGTGCGTCTGGTTGTCTTTCATGGCTCTCCTTTCCACTGATGCAACAAATCATCAGCTATGGTACGTAATAAAAATCCTCCTCGGGGAGCTTTCCGCCCACCGTCTTGGGATCAAAGGAATGCAGGATCTCCAAATAGCTTTGCAGTGCTTCCTTCATCTCCTTCCCTGTCACGCAGGTGATGTTACAATAGGGGATCGCCTTCTTCGCGATGGGCTCCTTTGCAACAATACCTGCTGCCACGGCGAGCGTAGCTCCAGTATCGGGATCATCGTTAATGGCCTTTGCGCTAGCCGCATGCTCCTCCAAAAAGGTCTTTACGGCATTCGGATAGTTCTCAAGGATTTCCTTGCGAACAACAGTCACGCCAGTCACAAGGCCGCTCCCGCTTTCTCCCTGCTGCTTTACCCACTCGTCATTCGCGGAGAACACGGTAAAGAGCTTGTCGTTTTGCAGGCTCGCTGCAGTGACAAAGGGCTGGGGTAAAAAGCCAAGAGATCCTTCCGTCTGTGCAAGAACTGCTGCCACCTCAGTAGCCTCAGACTTATACTCAAGCTTTACGTCGCCCTCTGCATAGCCAGCGCCCTTTAATAGATACTGCAGTACATAATCCGGCGTGGTGCCCTTACCGGTCAGGTATACGGTTCTGCCCTTTAAGTCGCCAATGCCCTGTACGGAAGTATCGCTGCTTACCATGTAGAGAACGCCCAGGGTATTGACGTCAATGACTGCCACCTGCCCTTCCGTCTTCTGGTACAGGATGGCTGCCACGTTAGCAGGAACCAGCGCGATGTCGAGCTTTCCCGAAACCATCAGCGGTAACAGCTCGTCTGCAGCCGTCGCCATCTGAAATTCATAGGTATTCTTTGTCTTTTCATTTTTTTGATCTTCCATGAGGAACAAAAGGCCCATGGTGGTCGGTCCCTTGAGTGCGCCAATATGAAGCGTTACGGGATCCTCCTTCTTTGCAGCTTCCCCACATGCCGTCAGCATGCAAAGGAGCAATGCGCAAACTAATATCAACGCAATCCGCTTTGCGCGGCCTTTTTTTTCAGTCCAAGTCTTCATGATATTTTTTATCCTTTACGTTCTTTAACTAAGGAAGACCTTCGGCAGACGAACCTGCCGGAGGTCTTCTCTTCAGCCTATCGACTGTAGTAATTCTTATTCACCAAAAACAGCCTTGTAATCTGCCTGGAACTTAGCGATACCAGCATCGGTCAGAGGATGCTTGGTCATCTGCTCGATTACGGAGTAAGGAACGGTAGCGATGTCAGCGCCAGCCAGTGCGCAATCGGTAACGTGGATGGGGTTACGAACGCTTGCTGCGATGATCTCGGTCTCGATGCCTGCTACTGCGAAAATGTCAGCGATCTCGCGGATCAGGTCAACGCCTCTGGTGCTGATGTCATCCAGACGGCCAAGGAAAGGAGATACGTAGGTAGCGCCTGCTCTTGCAGCCAGGAGAGCCTGGTTAGCGGAGAAGATCAGGGTTACGTTGGTCTTGATGCCTTCAGCGGTCAGAGCCTTACAAGCCTTCAGACCTTCAACGGTCATAGGAATCTTAACAACCATGTTGGGATGGATGGCAGCGATCTCGCGGCCTTCCTTGATCATGCCTTCTGCGTCAACGGTGGTAGCCTTAACTTCGCCGCTGATGGGGCCGTCTACGATGGAAGCGATCTCGGAGATAACCTCCTTGAAATCTCTGCCCTCCTTAGCGATGAGGGAAGGGTTCGTGGTCACGCCACAGATCACACCCATGTCATTTGCCTTCTTGATGTCTTCTACCTACGCAGTATCAACGAAAAATTTCATGTCGGTCTCTCCTTTATTCTTGATTTAATTTTTTTGAACGCCTCGCTTCGCGGGGACGTATCGCTCCTTTCAGTATAGGGCTTACAGGCCGAAAAATCAAGACCCAATGTGCAGGATATTGCTAATGTCGTTGAAAAGAACCACCACCATGAGGATCATGAAAAATACGAGTCCCACGAGATGGACAATGCCCTCTTTTTCCGGCGGTACAGGCTTGCCGCGAAATACCTCAACGATCAGGAATACCAGTCTTCCGCCGTCCAGCGCGGGAAGGGGTAAGATGTTCATGATTCCAAGGCTTAAGGAGATCAGCATCGTCAGATTTAGCATGTTCACGAGGACGTCGCGCCAGTCCTCCTTGGTCTCCTCGTAGATCTCGCCCACCATGTGCGCCATGCCGACAGGTCCGGCCACGTCCTTCTTGGTCAGCTGTCCCGTCACGAGCATGAGTAAGCTCTTATAGGTATTCTTTACGCCGGCGCGCACCTCGTACCAGCCGTATTGAATACATGCGAGGCCCTTGATGCGCAGAGGCTGTGAGCTCTGCAGGCCAAAATAATAATTGCCGTCTTCTGCGTTCAGCTGCGGTGTTAGCGTCACCTGGATCTTCTCGCCGTTACGGCTCAGTACCATCTCCACGGGCTTGCCCTTGTTCATCTGTGCGAAGGTGTACATCTCACTAAAGAGATACAGCTTCTCACCGTTGGCGCTCAGGATCTTGTCTCCTGCCTGGATGCCTGCCTCATAAGCCGCGCCGCCCTCGGGCACGTTGCCGATGGTCGTGTCAAACACCTGGATCATGGGAACCATGATCACCGCGACTAAGATCGCTAGGATCAGGTTGAAGAATGGGCCTGCCGCCACCGTGGCGATCCTTGCCCAAACGTTTGCGTTAGGGAATGCGCCGGGGGAGTCCTTCGCGTCATCGCCCTCGCTCTCCTTCTCGTTTAGGCCATCCTCACCCTCAAAGAGACAAGCGCCTCCAATGGGTAAAAGGCGGATGGAATACTTGGTATCCTTTTTTTGCCAGGAAACCAGCTTGGGGCCCATGCCGATCATGAACTCCACCACGTGGATGCCATTCATTCTCGCGATCAGGAAATGTCCAAATTCATGTGAGATCACCACCACGCCAAACACGATG
>JAFPRF010000287.1 GCA_017400965.1 Lachnospiraceae bacterium | reverse complement strand
GTCTCGCCGCGGGCATGAACGGGCACATAGCAAAGCCCATCGACGTAAAAGTGGTTCTAAGCGAGATCAAAAAAATAAAGGAGGAGGCAAAAGAATGAGAAGAAATGGCATGAGACGTATGTTATGTTTGGCGGTTTTAGTATTGGTTTTTTGCCTTACGGCATGTGGTAAAGGCAAGGAGACCCAGGGGCAGGAGAAAAAGGTTGGCTTTGAGCCCAAGCTCGACACCCAAACGGAATGCTCCATCACCATCGCCGGTCACTACAACAATTTTGAAGCACTGGAGACGGAATTCAATCGTTTTGCGACCTACTATCCCAACGTGGAGCTGACTTACGTATTTATGGACGGATACAGTAAGGCAGCCAGCGGAATCCTGTCTACGGCGCTGGCAGGGAGCGAAGCGCCTGACATTTTCTTTACCTATCCTTGGATGGGAGATTGGAAAGATGGCGCACAGATTTTCGCAGCATCTGAAAATCTCGCGGATCCTTCCCTGGGGATCGATCTTTCCTGCATTCGTTCCAGCCTGCTGGTAAAAGATGACGCGGGCAGCGTTCTCAGCGTTCCGGTTTACACGACCACCTATGGCATGCTCGTGAACGAAGATCTGTTCGCGAAAGAGAACATTGCCATTCCCAAGACCTATGAGGAACTTCTTGCCGCGTGCGAGGCCTTCCAGAAGGCTGGTTACAAGAATCCCATCATGGGCTACAACAAGGGCAGTGATTTACTTTACCCGATGTTCTATCCCTATTTCTGTAAGCAGGTGCAGGGCAACGAAAAGGCTCTGAGCGACATGAATGAAATGAAGCCTGGCGCAGGGGAGTACATGCGTGATACCTTGGAGCTGGTTGCCGACTTTATGAGCCATGGTTACGTTGATCTGGAGGCCTGCAACGAGTTGAAGGACAATTATGACGCTGTCATCCTTCGCTTCTTCGAAGGCGACGTGCCGATGATGCTTGCATCTGGCAACACGGTATCCGGAACGGAAAAGCGCGAGACCAAGTCAGAAGCATTTACCGCACATCCCTTCAAGTATAGTTTCCATCCGGTTCCTTCCACTGCGGAAGGCGGTTACTTTATCAATTCCATTGCCATTGGCTTCGGCGTCAATAAGAACAGCAAAAACCTTGACATGGCCAACGAGTTTATGCGCTTCCTGGTCAGCACGGAAGAATTAAACCAGATGGCGAAGGCAAAGCGCATGGTGACGCCTTGCATCGACATGTCCCTCGATAGCGTTTACGCACCGTTTGGAGAGCAGGCGGCAGACAGGTTTATCAATATCACGGAGATGGGATTGGCAGATAGCGCCTCATCGCAGGTCAGCAAGGCAGGCTGGCAGGTCAGCAACGGCCTTATGACGGTGGATGAAGCGATCAAGGCATTTGGAAGCATTGAATAAGTTCTGAGTAAGTCTGACCAAAGGATAAAGCAATGAAAGTACAATTAGAGAATTTGACAAAAAAGTTTCCCAATCGAAATAAAAAGGTGGGCGGCGAAGTCGTTGCAGTGGATCATTTCAACTTTGAGATCCCGGATGGCGAGCTCGTGGGACTCCTTGGACCCTCAGGCTGCGGAAAGAGCACCGCGCTGTTCATGATCTGTGGCCTGCAGAGTCCGACGGAAGGGAAGATCTATTTCGACGGGGAGGACGTAACGAAGCTCCCTCCGGAAAACCGCGGCGTAGGCGTGGTCTTCCAAAACTATGCGCTGTACCCGCATCTTTCGGTGCTGCAGAACATCACCTTCCCGCTGGAGAACCTTAAGGGCGAGGAGAAGTTGACGAAGGAGCAGATGCGCGAGAAGGCTGTGGAAGCGGCAAAGCTGGTGCAGATCGAAGAGCTTTTGGAGAGACGCCCGAACCAGCTCTCCGGCGGTCAACAGCAGAGAGTGGCGATCGCGAGGGCGCTGGTAAAGCGCCCCAAGGTCCTTCTTCTCGATGAGCCCCTTTCCAATTTGGATGCAAGACTCCGTTTGCAGACCCGTGAGGAGATCCGCCGGATTCAGCAGGAGACGGGGATCACGACCATCTTTGTCACCCACGATCAGGAGGAGGCCATGAGCATTACGGACCGGATCGTGGTCATGAAAAGAGGTAAGGTCCAACAGATCGGAAAGCCGCAGGAAGTGTATGACAATCCCGTGAACCTCTTTGTGGCAAAGTTTTTAGGAACGCCCCCCATCAACATATTTGACGGTGAGGTGCGCGAGGAAAAGCTTTGGATCGGAGAGGAAGAGGTGCTTTCCGTTCCAGGCGTAACCGATCAGAAGGTGACCGTCGGTATCCGCCCTGAGGGCTTTGAACTCGATGAAAAGGGGGCTTTTTCCTGTGAGTTCTCGAGAGTGGAAGTAATGGGCCGCGACGTGACCGTTGTTTCAACGCATGAGAATTGTCAGGGGACGACCGTACGCTCCATCATTCAGGCGGAGAACAAGGTTGACCTATCCGCGAAGAAGATCCGTTTTACGCTAAAGCCCGCGAAGGTGCTGCTTTTTGACGCAGCGACGGACGACCGCATCCACTTTTGATCATCATTGGAGATTGCATCATGGAAAAGAATCAATATAAGGGCTGGCTTTACTTGCTGCCCGCCGCCCTGTTTTTGGCGGCCTTTCTCGTATACCCCCTCGTGGACGTATTCGTGTACTCCATGGAAGAGGGGTATAATTTTGCGTCGCAGACAAGCTTTGGCGTAGGAACCTATAACTTTTCTTACGTTCTGCATGATCCGTATTTTCTGCAGGCCGTGAGAAATACCTTCCAGATGGTGATCATCACGGTACCCCTATCTACGGGCATCGCGCTCATCATCTCGGTGGGCCTTAGTTCCATCACGCCGCTGCGCAAACTGTTTCAGACGATCTATTTTCTGCCCTACGTCACCAATACGCTGGCAGTAGGCCTGGTATTTATGGTGCTGTTTAAGAAGACAGCCTATTCAGACGGACTTGTCAATCTCCTGATCACCTGGTTTGGGGGAGAAGCCGTGGATTTCATCGACGGACCGCATGCGGCAAAGATGTTTGTCATGTGCCTGTATGTCATTTGGATCGTCATGCCCTTTAAGATCTTGCTCCTTACCAGCGCCATCTGCTCCGTCAATCCGCAGTATTACAACGCCGCGCGGGTGGACGGGACCTCGCCCTTCCGGATCTTTTACAAGATCACGCTGCCGATGATCTCGCCCACGCTTTTTTACCTGATCATCACGGGCTTTATCGGGGCATTTAAGGAATACGGCAACGCCGTGGCGCTGTTTGGCACGGACCTGAATGCGGCGGAGATGAATACGATCGTTGGTTACGTGTACGACATGCTTTACGGAGACAGCGGCGGATATCCCTCCTACGCCTCCGCGGCGGCGATCATCCTGTTCTTTATCGTGCTGACGATCACGTATTTAAATCTCATGGTCAGCAAAAAGCACGTATATTACTAGAGTTTTCATGCAGCTAGAAAGGAAGTATCATGGAGAACGCTCATGATCCCCAAAAAAATCCCATAGAAAAGAAAATGGACCGCAGCAAAGCAGCGGAACGGTTGCGTAAGGGCATTATATACGCAGGCCTGACC
>JAFPRF010000286.1 GCA_017400965.1 Lachnospiraceae bacterium | reverse complement strand
GCCGCTGATCTCCTCAGGGGTCATCTTGACCTCCTGATTGTCCATGGGTGCCTTGAGTCTCCTGTTTGGCGCGCACCAATAAACCGCATTCGTAATGATCCTTTGAATATATTTGTCATAGTAGGTCGGATAGGCCTCATGTCCCGGCTGGAAATAAAAGATCTTTCCAAGGCCCCTGGTGAAGGTGCAGCCGCTTCGGAAGACCTCACCGCCTGCAAACCACCCCGTAAAGACCACGTCGTCGGGCTTCGGAATGTCGAAATACTCCCCGTACATCTCTTCCACGGGCAGCTCGATATACTCCGGAATGTATTTGGCGATGGGATGTGACGGAGCTGTCACAAAAAGGCGCTCCCTGTCGCCATGACGCCACTTTAGGGTCATGGTCGTTCCGAGGAGCTTTTTCATCATCTTACTGGCGTGCGCGCTGTGAAGCGCAACGAGTCCCATGCCGTTTAGCACCGCCTGATGGATCCGCTCCGCAACCTCATCGGAGAAAGCCTCCTGCGCCATGTGACTCCAATAGACGAGGACGTCCGTATTGTCTAGGATCTCCTGCGTCAGTCCGTGCTCCGGTTCGTCAAAGGTCGCCAGATGGACCGCGATGTCGTCGTTATAGCTTAAAAACTCCGCGATGCAGCCGTGAATGCCGTCGGGATAGACCGCCCGGATCTCCTCCTGCAGACGCTCATGTAGGTTTTCATTCCAAACTGTTACGTTGATCATGGCGCTTACCTCCAATTCTAGCCTCTATTATATCCTTTTTTCCACGATTCCTCAATAATTCTTGTTGCCTAAAGGCCGATTTTGCTTTATATTATTAGTTGGGAGCAAAAACTAAGTGCTAAAACGCACAATTTGGGAGGAAGACATGATCAGACTTAACAAAAACAAAGCCATCACAATGTTTGATGAGATCGAAAGGGGCATGATCTCGAAGCTGGCAGACCGCTGCAACAGCCTCGAGCCCATGGAGACCAGAACCTGTAAGGCCGGCGACTTTACGCTGATCGCGAAGAAGTCAGACCTGGGGGACAGTAAGGAAATCCATCTGATGGCCTTTTACGAGCCGACGGATTTATACGAGTACGTGGCAGATGCTTACGTCAGCGCGACGATGGATAAGAGTAACTATTATCAGTTCCTTTTCAACTCCGTGAGCAATTACAAGCGCGATCAGGAGATGATCGAGGAGGCGCTGGACGTTTACAAAGAGAACGCGCGCAACCTCTTCCCTGGCGAGGAGCTGTCCTATGCGTTTGGCGGCCAGCTGACGATCTCCGTATTAAACAGAGGTGACGTCAATAAGATCGGCCAGTCGAGATACATCGTATCCATCAACGTAAACTTCTTAAAGACGGACTCCGAGGAAATTTTGGAGAAGGACCTGAATAAGACGATCGATAAGGTTTACGAGGCACATAAGGATGACATCCGCCTTGCTACCATGGCGCAGCACATCTTAAAGCAGTCCCTGAACCTTTCCGAGCGCGGCGCAGCGCAGTTTATTTACCCTTACGAGTACTTCGTGGTAACGAGAAACGCCGAGGACACCGCGAAATTCGACTTAAGCTACGGCAGCTCCAAGGAAGGCTTCCTGAATGCAAAGCAGAAGTGCCTGCAGGATAAGGACTTCGAGAACACGGTAGTGAGCCTATCGCCCGTCCAGCTCGCAAAGAACATTTACGAGTATCTGCAGAAGATCGAGATGACGAAGTTCCTCTCCGACGAGATGATGAAGGCCATGGCCGAGCAGTCCGAGGAAGAAGCTCAATAAAGAGACGAAAAAAGCACCATGCCGCGTGACATGGTGCTCTTTTTATGCTCTTTTTTCGATTTACAGCTCCGAATAACCGTAGCTGTTTACCAGTGCGTCGATCTTCTGTGCGTTGCGGCACATCGGGCACTCATGGGATACGTAAGTCGAGTACTGCGGTACGTCAGACGCATTGAAAATGGAATGCACTTCATGACCCTCCACCTCGTTTACGGCCGAGAACAGTGCGGAGATGCCTGCCAGCGTTCCGCCGTAATACTGGATGCAGTCAAGGCTCGAGGAAATGGTCTTACCGGTGGTCGCGGATGCAAGGAGCAACAATACGTGCTTATGCTCGATGGCGATGCGGATGTTGTCTCGGAAGATCAATTGATTCTGTGCGTTGATCTCGGGCGTCACCACGTAAATGGTCTTATGGGAGTTCATGGACATGATGCCCGCGTTCTCCAACGCCTCTGCCAGGTACGCACCGATCACTTCACAGCCGTCCATGCAGACGATCGTGTCAACGACGGTATTGTAGGAATACTGCTCAGCGATGGCGGTCGCAACGGCCTGCGCCTCGCTTCTGCGGATCTTCATGGTGGTCATGTCAAAATAATAATTGATGTGGGAGTGACTGGTCACAAAGTGTCCCGGCACCACACGCATGGAAATGTCTCTTTTGGTACTGTGATTGATCTTTACGCCTTCCTTCATGTCGTTTCCTCCTCGCGTTTCGGCCTTAAAAATCACCGAATGGTCTATACTTCATTATAAGCCAGCGCAGCGGGTGCGTCAACTTACTTTCTGCGGTAGAGCCGAAAATATCGCGCGTCCGTCCACAGTTCATAGCGCTCGTTCACCCATTTCATGACATAGGTGTCATCAGGCACGTTCGGCGTTCCAAACCAGCTCGATACGGCAACGACCGTGGGCGCCTTTTCGGGGTTCAGCTCAAAGTATTCCTCGAGGCATTCGTTGTATTTCGGCGTGTCGAT
>JAFPRF010000042.1 GCA_017400965.1 Lachnospiraceae bacterium | reverse complement strand
TGGTATTGATCATTATTTGTCATTTCAAAATTTTCTTCAATTTCCCCTTCAGACGTTGCAGCGCGTTGTCGGTGGATTTTTCATTCTTACCGAGAATGCGCGCGATCTGGGAGGTGGGCATGTGCGTTAAGTAAAGATCCAGCACCTGCTTTTCAAAAGGACTTAGGGATTCCTCGATCAGCTTCTCTAATTCACCAAGTCGTTCCTTATCCAGCACCAAACTCTCCGGGTCTTGTCCGGAACCATCTGCCAGCTCCTCCAAAAGAAACCTTCCCTCGCCCTCTCCTGCGCCGTCCACCTGACTGTAAAGCGAAATTGCTTCATTTAGGGGCACGTGCTTCTTACGCCTCGAGGCCTGCACGGCCGTATAGATCTGGCGGTTGATGCAAAGCTCCGCGAAGGTAAAAAAACTAGCGTCGCGTCCGCTGTCATAATCGCGCACAGCCTTAAAAAGCCCGATCATCCCTTCCTGGATCAGATCCTCCGTGTCCCCGCCAAGGATGAACATGCTCTTTGCACCTCTGCGCACGAGGTCCTTATATTTGTCACATAAGTAATCCGTGATCTCGCTTTCTCCTGCCCGCAGACGATCGATCAATTCCTCGTCCGTGAAGCCTTGGTACGCTTCGCGATTTGTCATAAGCTCTCCTGCTCTAAGTTTAACGCAGCCGCTGGCGGACGATCTCATAGGCGAGAACGCCGGCGGCAACAGATGCATTCAGCGAATCGATGTTGCCCTTCATGGGAATGGACGCGATCATGTCGCAGCTCTCTTTTACAAGACGTGAAACGCCCTCTCCCTCATTGCCGATCACAAGGCCAATGGGCCCCGTCAGATTCAGGTCATACATGGTGGTTCCGCCCATGTCCGCGCAGACAAACCAAAGGCCCTGCTTTTTCAGGTCTTCGATGGTTTTCGTCAGGTTTGTCACCTTCGCAACGGGCGTGTAATTCAGCGCACCGGCGGACGTGCGGGCTACGGTCGCGGTCAGACCCACGGCGCGGTTTTTCGGAATGATCACGCCATGTGCGCCCGCAAGGTTCGCCGTACGGATGATGGCACCGAGGTTATGGGGATCCTCGATGTTGTCCAAAAGGATGATAAAGGGCGGCTCGCCCTTATCCTTTGCGGCCTGCAGGATGTCGTCCACCTCTGCATATTCATAGGCTGCTGCCACGGCGATGACGCCCTGGTGCTTGCCCGTCTCGGACATCTGGTCCAGGCGCTCTTTCGTCACGAATTTCAGAAGCACGTTCGCCTTTTTCGCCTCGCGCTTGATCGTCATGATCGGGCCATCCTGACAGCCGTCCAACACATATAATTTGTCAATCGTCTTTCCAGAGCGGAACGCCTCGATCACGGCGTTGCGCCCTTCAATGGTAAATTCCTGATATCCCATAAAAACTCCTACTTGTTTTCCAGTCCTTCGATCCCGGCTTTCATCAGCTCCAGCATCCGATCCGTCCGCCCGGAGAGATACAGATACCCATAGAGTGCCTCGAGTCCCGTCGCCTTATGATAATCGCCAAGGCTCGCGTTCTTCGCCGTGGTGTGGGGCTTTGCGTTGCGCCCCCTGCGGAGCACGTCCGCCTCCTCCTGCGTCAGGAGCGGCTTAATGATCTCCAATATCTTTGCCTGACTCTCTGCCTTCTCGTACTTTACGGCATCATG